>NZ_QRMC01000006.1:5929-210296 GCF_003472525.1 Collinsella sp. AM10-26 | reverse complement strand
CGATATGGCACCGTGGGGACACATGTATGTCAATCCTGGTCTAACAGAGCCTTAAAAAATCATCGGTTGGTTCGCTCGCTCGAAAAGTAGTCAAAAAAGCCCCGTCCCAAAAAGACTGGTTATTGGGCGTTGACAGTTGGCGAGCCGTAGGTAAAATATCGACTTGTCCTGGGGACGTAGCTCAGTTGGGAGAGCGCTGCCGTCGCATGGCAGAGGCCGAGGGTTCGACTCCCTTCGTCTCCACCCTTGGATTTGATAAGCCGTCGACATTGTGTCGGCGGCTTTTTTTGAAAGAAAGGGCTGCACCATGGCCGAGCTTGAGTCCCAACCACTGTCTTCCGAGGAGCGCGCCGAGTTGGAAGAGCTCCGCGCCGAGAAGGCTCGTCGCGAGGCCCAGGAAGAGGCACGCCGCGAGCGTGAGGAGCTGGCCGCCCTGCGTGCCGAGCGTGCGAAGGCCGAGGAGGTCGCCGCGAGCGCCGCATCCGCGCCGGCGCCCGCGCCCGCACTCAAGCCCGCTGCTGCGAAGCCTGCACCTGCCGCGCCCAAACCTCAGCCTAATAAGGTCGTTCGTTCCAAGTCCGTCGAGCCCAAGCCGAGCCGTGACGAGATGACCTTTGCCCAGCGCATGGTTACCTCCAAGGAACCTACGGGCGAGAACGAGATCCCTGGCATGGCGCCGGCTCAAAAAATCATCATTGTCCTTGCCCTCATCGCGTTTGTCATCTTTATGGGCTACACGATCCTGACCAGCATGGGCCTGCTCTAACCGATTTGCATCGGGCGTCATGTCCGCATGCTCTGCTCTCGTCCAACCCTCAAATTCTGCACCACACATCCGAAAGGTCGCCCCATGGCTTTGACCGATATCTCTCATCCCACCGACATCGCAATGCTCACCGATCTGTACGAACTCACTATGGCCCAGGGCCTGTGGGAGAGCGGCAAGGCCAATGAGCAGGGTTGTTTTACCGCGTTTTACCGCGATCATCCCTTTGGCAGCGCCTATGCCGTCATGTGCGGCACCGCCGAACTGCCCGAGCTGGTCGAGAATCTGCGCTTTACGCCCGAGGACATCGACTACCTCGCCTCGCTCCAGGCCCCTGCCGGCGGCGCGATGTTCAAGCCTGGATTCCTCGACTACCTGCGCGATTTTCGTGCACATGTAAACATCGACGCCGTGCCCGAGGGCGAGCTCGTCTTTCCGCGCGAGCCCATGGTGCGCGTCACTGGCCCCGCGCTGGAGTGCCAGCTGCTCGAGACGGCGCTGCTCAACATCGTCGGATTTCAGACGCTTGTCGCCACCAAGACGGCGCGCGTGGTGCTCGCCGCCGACGGTCGCTCCGTGGCGGAGTTTGGCCTGCGCCGCGCCCAGGGTCCCGATGGCGGCCTTGCCGTCGCGCGTGCGAGCTACGTTGCCGGCTGCTCCTCTACGTCCAATGTGCTCGCCGGCCGCCGCTACGGTATTCCCGTCTTTGGCACGCATGCGCACAGCTGGGTGATGAGCTTCGATTCCGAGCTCGAGGCCTTCCGTGCCTTTGCCAAGTCGAGCCCCAAGAACTGTACGCTGCTTATCGACACCTATGACGTGCGCGAGGGCTGCGAGCATGCCATTACGGTTGCCAAGGAGATGGAGGCGGTGGGCGAGCGCCTGTCGGCTATTCGCATTGATTCGGGTGACCTTGCCAAGCTCTCCAAGTATGTTCGCGGCCGTTTTGATGCCGAGGGCCTGCCCTATGTGGGGATCTCGGTTTCTAACGATCTGGATGAGTACACGATTCAGTCGCTGCTCGACCAGGGCGCGCCCATCGACAGCTTTGGCGTGGGTACCAAGCTTGCGACCTGCTATGACCAGCCGGCGCTGGGTGGCGTGTACAAGCTTTCCGCCCGCCGTGCGAGCGAGGCAGATCCGTGGACGCCGGTGGTCAAGCTCTCCGAGCAGCCCTACAAGCGCACGATCCCGGGTGTGCAACGCGTGCGCCGCTATTACGACGGCTTTGGTGGCCCGGTCTGCGACATGATTTATGACGAGGACCATCTGGCAGGGGAGGGCGCCGCGCGCGGCAATACCCTCGTGGCCGTGAACGATGCCGCCCTGGTGACTGACGTGTCCGAACTTGAGTATCGCGAACTGCTGGTGCCGATCGTGCGCGATGGCAGTGCGGTGGCTCCGCGTGAGAGCATCCAGGACGCGCGCGAGCGCTGTGCTTGGGCGCTCGATCATCTGGATCCGGTCTACAAGCGCTTCCTGTATCCGCAGACCTACGTGGTGGGTATGGAACAGGGCCTGGCCCAGGTGCGCGACGAGCTCGTGCGCAAGAACATGGCCGCGGCTTCTGCCTTTCCCTGGGCAAAATGATTCGAAGGGGACGGAGGAAAACGGACTATTTTCCCGCTTGCTGGTTCGTCCGTTCGCTGAACATTCGATTGGTTTAACGTATGACGACTTCTTATAAAACGATGGTGGTAAAGATCGGTTCGTCCACGGTGGTGGGGGCCGACGGAAAGGTCAACCGTGCCTTTATCGGTGGACTTGCCGATCAGGCCGCAGCGCTGCGCAAGCTCGGCTGGCGTCTGGTCGTGGTGAGCTCGGGCGCTATCGCCTGTGGCTATCCCGTGTTGGGCTTCGACCGCAAGCCGGTCGGCGACCTGCCGAGCCTGCAGGCCTGCGCCTCGGCTGGTCAGTGCATCATCTCGTCGGCCTACGACGAGGAGTTTCATGCGCGCGACCTGCTCACCTCGCTCGTGCTGCTCACGCGCCACGACACGGCGCGCCGTACGTCCTACCTGCACGCGCGCGATGCCCTGCTGCGCCTAGTGGAGCTTGGCGTGGTGCCGGTCGTCAACGAGAACGATACCGTCACCGTCGATGAGATCAAGTTTGGCGACAATGACACGCTGGCGGCGCTTGTGAGCTGCCTGGTTTCTGCCGATCTGTGCGTGACGCTGTCCGACATCGACGGCCTCTACACCGCCAATCCGCATGAGGACCCGACGGCCGAGTTTGTCCCGGTCGTGCATAAGATCGATGCCAAGATTATCGCCTCGGCGGGCGATTCTTCCACATCGGTGGGCACGGGCGGCATGATTACCAAGATCCGCGCGAGCCGCATTCTGATGACGGCGGGCATTCAGAGCGTGATTTGCTCGGGAGAGGAGCCCGATGCGCTCGTGCGTCTCGCCCGCGGCGAGAGCGTGGGCACGCTGTTCGATCCGCCGGCGGAGCGTCTGGACATCGCACCCCGCAAGCTGTGGATCGCACTGGGTGACAAGGCACATGGCTCGGTGACGGTCGATGATGGTGCTGCGAAGGCGCTGGTCAGCCGTGGCTCTTCCCTGCTTGCGGTGGGTATTCGCGAGGTCGATGGCGCGTTTGCCGAGGGCGATGTGCTCGACGTGTGCGACCCGAGCGGCATGGTCGTCGCCCGCGGTATCGCCGAGGCCGATTCGGACGTGCTGGAGCTTGCAGCCGGCCGCCGCCAGGATCAGATTGTCAGCAACCGCCTGCTCGCAGACCTGGCCGAAAAGCCGGCGATACACAGGGATAACTTGATCGTATTTGCATAAAGAAAGACAGTGCTGTGGATCGTTTCCCGCAGGGCTGTCTTTTTCGTGCCGGCACTTGGGGACGTTCCTTTTGTGCCGGCACTTTGGGACGCTCCTTTGCTAGAAGATTCGACGCAGGTCTCCGCGGTTGAGGGCTTCGTCGAAGAGGTGCTTGAATACCACGCTGCCGTGCAGGCCGTCGTGCTCGAACTCGTTGGTCACCCAGGCGTGCGAGTTGCCCACGCGGCTGAGCGTGTCGAGCTGCATGCCCGAGTCCACGTACATGTCATCGAAGTATACCGCGGCCTGGAGCGGTACCTCGTTACAGGCCAGGCGCTGCGGGTCGTAGATCTTGTCCCAGCTGGTGTCCTCCATCAGCAGGTCCATCGCCGGCTTGAAGGGCTTAAGTTCGGGCATCTGCTCAAACATCCACGGGAACATGGCCTCGCCGGTAAACATGAGCGGGCGTGCGAGGGTGTCGAACTCGGCACGATGGGCTTTCTCTTCTGCTGCGGCCCAGCGAATGGGCATGGTGTCGCCGTCGGCGTAGATGAACTCCTGCAGTGTCCAGTACGGCGGGTTCGTGCGCGTATTGGTGCGCTCGAAAGCGCGCATCAAAAAGCTGTCGGATACCGAGGCGCCGCAGCTCAGCGTGCCGTCACCATCAACAAACGCGTGGTCGATAATCCAGTGCATGCGCTCAAAGCTCGGCTTCATGCCAAAGTCGCTGCCCATGAGCTGCAGGCGCTCGACCGTCATCGGCGAACCGTCGGGCAGTGCGGGCTTTTGCACCTCGATCGCATCGGCCAGCGCCGCCACGCGCTCGACATCGGCGGGGTAGCGGTCGTAATACTGCTGGGTCTTGGCCGCCATGCGCGGGAAAGTGTGCGCGTAGACCTCGCTGGCGCTCGCCGGCACGTGCGGAATGCCGCCGCAGGTAAAGCTTGCCGTCACGCCCTCCGGGAAGAGGGGCAAATAACTCAGCGTCAAAAATCCGCCGTAGCTCTGGCCGATCGTGACCCAGGGCTTGCCGCCAAAGCCCACCAGACGCAGGTACTCAAAATCGCGCACGATGGAGCTGGCGAGGTGACGCTTGAGAAAGTCTGCCTGCGAGCGGGCCGCATCGGCACCGGTTGCCTCCGCGCGCTCGCCCAGCGCGGCAATCGTGCGCCCGTCTACACAGCTGCTGCGTCCGGTACCGCGCTGGTCGGGCAGCACGACACGGAAATGCTTGACGGCCTCCTCGATCCAGCCGTCGCTGGTGGGCGACAGCGGACGCGGGCTCTCGCCGCCGGGGCCGCCCTGCAAAAACAGGAGCAGCGGCAGATCGTCGTTGATGCGGTCGGGTGCGCAAACCACGCGGTAGAAAAGCTTGATGCTCTCGGGCGCGCCGGCGATGGGCGCCGGCATGGCGCCGCGGCGCATAGTGCTGCCGACGGCCAAAAGCATTGGCTCAAGGCCGCGCCAGTCGAGAGGGACATCGATGCTGTGGTCCTCGACATACAGGCCGGGGACGTGGTACGAAGTGATGAGCGCCATGTAATGCTTCCATTCGTTGCGGTGTTTCGGGTTGACCAATTCTACCGCCGTCGGCGAGGATGCGCATAAATCGGCTACCATGGTTGGCAAACATCTAAGAGAAAGGGCCGTCCATGTCGGTCGATATAGCCACGTATGTCCACGATCTTGCCGTCGAGGCCAAGGCCGCTTCTGCCGCGCTTGCCACGGCGAGCGATGCCCAGCGCCAGGAGGCCGTGCGCGCCATGGCCGCGGCGCTGCGCGACGGTGTCGATTGCATCATTGCCGCCAACGAGCTCGATATGTCTGTCGCGCGCGATGCGGGCACCTCGGCCGGACTGCTCGACCGCCTGCTGTTGACGCGCGAGCGCGTTGACGGCATGGCCGCCGGCCTGGAGAAGCTCGCTGAGCTGCCCGATCCCGTGGGCCGCGTGCTCGACCATCGCGTGCTTGCAAGTGGTGTGGACCTTACGCGTGTGACTGTGCCGCTGGGTCTGGTTGCCATGGTCTACGAGGCACGTCCCAACGTGACGGCCGACGCCGCGGGCATCTGCATCCGCACCGGCAACGCCTGCATCCTGCGCGGCGGTTCGCTGGCGTATCACTCGTGCGCCATGATTGCCGAGCTGCTGGCCGATGCGCTTGAGGCCCAGGGTTTCCCGCGCGAAGCAGTGTCGATGATCGAGTCTACCGACCGCGAGGCCACCGGCGAGCTCATGAAGCTCCGCGGCATCGTCGATGTGCTCATTCCGCGTGGCGGTGCGGGCCTGATTCAGCGTTGTGTACGCGAGTCGCTCGTACCGGTGATCGAGACGGGCACGGGTAACTGTCACATCTACGTGCATGAATCCGCCGACTTTGATAAGGCGCTCAACATTATCGTCAACGCTAAGACGCAGCGCGTGGGCGTGTGCAATGCCGCCGAGTCGCTGCTGGTCGACCGCGCCGTGGCAGACACGTTTTTGCCCGCGGCTGTGGCTGTGCTGCACGACCACGGCGTGCTCATTCACGGCGACGAGGCCACGTGCGCCGCATGCGCCGACGCCGGTCTTGCCGAGGGCGACGACTACGTGGCCGCGACCGAGGAGGATTGGGGCCACGAGTATCTGGCGCTCGAGATGAGCGTGAAGGTCGTGGCGGACGAGGATGAGGCCATCGCGCACATCAACCGCTACGGCACCATGCATTCCGAGGCCATCATCGCCGAGGACGCGGACGCTTGCGAGCGCTTTTTGGATGAGATCGATGCCTCGGCCGTGTATGCCAATGCCAGTACGCGCTTCACCGACGGCGGCGAGTTTGGACTGGGCGCCGAGATCGGCATCTCGACCCAAAAGCTCCACGCCCGCGGCCCCTTTGCCGCCGAGGCCCTCACCACCTACAAATACAAGCTCCGCGGCACCGGCCAGGTCCGCCCCTAAACCTCTCGTAAGCAAAAACCACCACGAAGGGGACAGGCACCTTTGTGGTGGTTTTTGCTTCCTCGCGCATTCGTTCGTTGCTCAAGTGTATCTAAGCATATTTTCGTTAAGCAATAGATGGCATTTCGGCAGGTGGGCGGCATAATCGGTGAATAGATTCTCGCCGCTTTGCGTGCGTCGCGGGGTTATTTTTGACATGAGAGCAAGGAGATGCCCATGTCAAGAAAACCTCGGCAGAAATCGCAGATTGGCCTATATCACATTACGATGAGGGGCAACGGCAAACAGCTTCTATTTGAGGATGATGCAGACAGGAGGCGGCTGTTGTCGCTTGTCCGGTCGTCGTTATCGAGGTTCAACGTCAAACTTATTGCTTGGTGCCTGATGGGCAATCACGTGCATCTTGTCGCGAGCGATCCCGATGATAACGTAAGTGAGTCCATGCACCTTGTCATGTCTTGCTACGCAACATGGTATAACCGCCGGCATGGGCATGTCGGCCACGTTTTTCAGGATAGATTTTCGAGCACTCCCATTTCGAGCGAGGAACATCTTCTCGATGCTATTCGATACGTGCATTTCAATCCGCAAAAAGCCGGTATTTGTCCGTATGGCGAGTATCGATGGAGCAGCCATCTGGATTATGTTGAACGCGACCCAGCTATTGCGACGGTCGATTTGGCGTTTGTTCGCCTTGCGTTTCCGCGCGCTTGCGACTATCGGGCCTTTATGGACGCATCCGATGTCGTGGTTGTTCGTCCGTCAGCGGGTGGGCGCATCGATGAAGATGAAGCTTTAGATGTGGGAATATCGCTGATTCGCTCGTTTGGGCTGAGTGAGCTTTCCGATGTTAAAGCCCTCGATAAGGCCAAACGAAATGAGATTTTGGCTGCGATGCGGAGCGCCGGCCTTTCGATCCGTCAGATTCAGCGCCTGACGGGTGTAGGGGAGTGGTCGATTCGCAAGGCAGGTTAGCTCGTTCTGATGCAAACAAAAACCACCACAAAGGTGCCTGTCCCCTTTGTGGTGGTTTTAGTGTTAGGCCTGGAAGGTGTCGCGATCGGGAGCGAAGGACTGCATGGCTGCGATGGTGCGGTCAAAGAGCTCGGGGAGCTCCCAGCCCAGCATCTCGGCGCCCTGCGAAATCACGTCGCGCGAGCAGCCGGCGGCGAAGCGCTTGTCCTTGAACTTCTTCTTGAGCGACTTGGTCGTAAAGTCCATGACGCTCTTGCTCGGTCGCATGATGACGGCAGCTCCGATCAGGCCGGTAAGTTCGTCGCAGGCAAACAGGATCTTCTCCATCTGCAGCTCGGGCTTGGGCAGCGAAGTGTTGAAATCGGACGTGTGCGACTGAATGGCACGGATGAGCTCAGGAGAGGCACCTTCGCCTTCGAGGATCTCGGCAGCGTAGATGGTGTGGTTCATGGGGTCGTCCTCATGCTCCTCCCAATCCAGGTCGTGGAGCAGGCCGACGATGCCCCAGAACTCCTCGTTCTCGGGGTCGAACTCGCGCGCAAAGTAGCGCATGGTGCCCTCGACGGTTTCGCCATGGGTGATGTGGAACGGATCCTTGTTGTGCTCGTTGAGCAGTTCGAATGCGCGGTCGCGGGTGATTCCGGCGGTAAGCGACTCTGCCATAACAGACTCCTTGTGCTCGTGGGTATCGATAAGATTGAATACTACTAGAACAAGAAAACCACCACAAAGGTGCCTGTCCCCTTTGTGGTGGTTTTGGCGTGGGCAGGTTAGTTGAGGGCGGCTTGGGCTAGGCGGGCTTCGGCGGCCTCTTCGGTGACGCCCAGGGCCACGGCGAACTCCTCTATAGAGCGGCGCTTGGCCTCCTTGAGCACACGCATGTAGTAGGAACTGGGCTTTTTATCAGCTTCCTCGGCCTGGCGAATGCGGTGCATCATGGTTTTTGCCACGCGGACCGTCTCGGGCGCGCCCAGCTTGAGCTGCTGCTTAAAGTGCGTCTCCTCAAGCGAGCTGTTGCGCTCGGTAAAAGTGTCGCACTCCAGCTCGTCGTAGTGGCTCAGCAGGTGCTCGGCATCCTGATGAGAGATGGCGGCATGCAGACGGTCGGCTTGCGCCACGGGGTACATGAGGATCGTCTGCGCATGTCCCTGCTTGGTCTCGAGCAGCAACATGGGCTGCGGCGTGTCGTCCCTAAAACCGACGACGGTGCAGACTCCCTGGCCCGGATGAATGACGTGTTGACCGATTGAGAACATGCTACCTCCAGCTTATACGAATTTGCGTATGTCTAGAATACCACGCTGACGTGCGCAAACCATCGCTTTATGCAGGAAAAGCACACAATTCCGATAGGTAAGAGTATTCGATATTCCGAGCAGCTCATGCACGTGTTTATGCATTTTCGGCAGGTGCACAATCAGCAGGCAAACCGCCATCTTTGAGTGGCCCTGTGCGAGCCGTAGTCATTTTTGTGCATATGCAATATCGATTAACTTTACCCTGCGACAGTAGCTACCGCTTGTGATAGAGTGCTACAAACTCTGGCTTTTGCCCTACGAGTGACCAAGAGCTCGGGGGCTTTAACACAAGGAGGATCTATGCCCGAGAAGATTGAAGAGCTGGTACGCGCTGCGCTTGCTGCGGCCCAGGAGGCCGGCGACCTTTCCGCATTTGAACTTGACGATTGCGCTATCGAGCGACCGGCCGACACTTCTCATGGCGAGTGGACCTCCACCATGGCCCTGAAGTCCGCCAAGCTGGCTCACTGCGCCCCGCGCAAGATTGCCGAGGCCATCGTTGCCCATATGCCCGAGGACCCCGCGATTGAGAAGGTCGAGATCGCAGGCCCCGGCTTCATTAACTTCTACCTCTCCGTTGCCGTCAAGAACGCCATTTTTGGCGAGGCCCGCGAGAAGGGCATGGACTTCGCTAAGTCTAACGTCGGTGGTGGCCTGAAGACCCAGGTCGAGTTCGTCTCCGCCAACCCTGTCGGCCCCATGCACATCGGCCACGGCCGCTGGGCCGCTCTGGGCGACTCCCTTTGCCGCGTTATGGACCACGCCGGTTACGACATCCAGCGTGAGTTCTACATCAACGACCACGGTTCTCAGATGAACACCTTCGGCAACTCCATCAGCACGCGCTACATGCAGCTTGCCGACATCATCGCCAAGCAGGGCGTTGATATCGACGAGGCTCACAAACTGCTGATCGCCGACCGTGACGCCTTCGTTGCCGACGAGAACGACGAGCATCCCGAGACCCATCCGTATCAGGACAACTTTGCCGAGACCCTGGGCAAGGACTCCTACGGCGGCGACTACATCATCGATGAGGCTGCCGAGTTCTGGCGTACCGACGGCGACAAGTGGGTCGACGCCGATCCGCAGGAGCGCATGGAGAGCTTCCGTGAGCGCGGCTATGTGAAGATGGTCGACAACATGCGCGACCTCTGCCACGCCGTCAACTGCGACTTCGATCGTTGGTACTCCGAGCGCTCGCTGTATGTGAAGGACACCGAGGGCGAGACCGCCGGCACCTCTGCCGTCGATCGCGCTTTTGAGAAGCTCGACAAGATGGGCTACCTCTACACCAAGGACGGCGCCCTGTGGTTCCGTTCCACCGATCTGGGCGACGACAAAGACCGCGTCCTAATCAAGTCCGACGGCGAGTACACCTACTTCGCCTCCGACGTCGCCTATCACTGGGATAAGTTCCAGCGCGTCGATCACGTCATCGACATCTGGGGCGCCGACCACCACGGTTACATCGAGCGCGTCCGCTGCGTCTGCGACGCTCTCGGTTACCCCGGTAAGTTCGAGGTTCTGCTGGGCCAGCTCGTCAACCTGCTGCGCAACGGCAAGCCCGTCCGTATGTCTAAGCGTAAGGGTACCATGGTGACCCTGCAGGAGCTCGTCGATGAGGTCGGTTCCGATGCCGCTCGCTACACGCTCATCTCCAAGAGCTCCAATCAGATGGTCGACTTCGACATCGAGGCCGTTAAGAAGCGCGATAACTCCAACCCGGTCTATTACGTGCAGTATGCTCACGCCCGCGTGTGCTCCATCCTGCGCCGTGCCGCTGACGTTACGCCCGAGCAGGCTGACGAGATGGGCATGAAGGCCGTCGCCGCCAAGGCCATCGGTGAGAACGTCGATTACTCGCTGCTGACTGATCCGACCGAGCTCGCCCTTTCGCGTAAGCTCAACGAGCTCACCGACCTGATTGCCAGCTGCGCTCGTGATCGCGCCCCGTTCCGTCTGACGCATTTTGCCGAGGAGCTCGCCGGCGACTTCCACAGCTTCTACGCTGCTTGCCAGGTGCTGCCGAGCGAGGGCCGTCCCGTCGACCCCGAGCTTTCGCGTGCCCGTCTGGCCGCTTGCGACGCCGTTCGCGTGACGCTCGCCCTGGTGCTCACCCTCGTTGGCGTCTCCGCGCCCGAGCAGATGTAATCTGCGGTTCATTTGACCGTGTAGGTTCGGCTTTGCTGAGCCCTATAAGCCCGATCTCCATGCGGAGGTCGGGCTTTTTGCGTTTGGCGGGGCTTTTTGGCGTGTTGGAAAATGCTACAAAAAAGCAGCTATACCGCTTTACGGGGCTGAATCGCTGCCTGGCGACCATAGCGACAGCAGTGAAAATAAAACCGCAGGTAGACGGCTTGCCGAATATTAAAAATGCAGGGTATGGTTGGCTTGCGCCGTTCTTACACCGTAATCCGCCATAGTTTTGAAAACGACCCCTTGGGGACGGAGGAAAACGGATCATTTATGTCCCGGTGGAGAGCGGTACGAAACCGTCCGCCACGAATCGGGCTTATCTACTACGTTTAGTCGCATACCCCGAACCATGTCGAAAGGCGCGATATTTAAAACCGCAGGTAGCGGGATTGCGATTTTAGGAAGACCGAGGGAATGGTCAGGGGTCGCGGGCCAAACGTAGTAGATAGGCGTGATTCGTAGCGAGTCGATCCTGGGACTGACGATTCTGCTCCCGTGTCTCGTGGTCACCACGATCTTTGGGGGCTCGGCTGGCCTCTCCATATAAGTTGCAGTGGAATAGTTCCTGTTTGGGGCGGCTGCCGGATTTTTCAGGAGCGCTTTCACCGCAACTTAAGAGAGCTGGATTTCGCCGCCCGCGGCTTTGTAAAGAGTGCCCCTTTTGACTAGTCGTTTAAGAACGTCCCCAATGACTAAGTTGCAGGTGGCGGCGGTTGTGTTACACTAACACTGCGTAGTTGACGCAATCATCTCGATACAGATCAATGATGTCCGTCGTTTTGAACGGAACTAGACTGTTTAGCCGCCCTGAAGGTTTATGCAGGGAGCATGTGATCACAGGGCTTGAAAAGAAAGTTGAGCAAACACTGTGTCTGATCAACAGCAAGAAAACGAAATAACGACGACGCAGGCCGCTCCCGCTGCACCGGTTGCGTCGGGCCAGGTCGCGGCGCCCGCGCAAGCCTCGGCTCCTGAGACGCCTAAGGCTGCTTCGACGCCTACGCCTGCAGCGGCTGAGAAGGCCATGCCTGCAACTGGTGAGGAGGCTGCTCCGGCAAAGACCAAGCGCACGCGCCGCACGGCCAAGCCTGCCGCTGACGGCGAGGAGGTCACCAAGCCCAAGCGCCGTACCACGCGCACGACGCGCGTCAAGCGCACCGTTGCAACAGACTCCTCGGCGCCGATTTCCGATGAGGTCGCGCAAGCACGTGCGTTGGCGCAGATTAGCGAGGCTCAGGTGGTGCGTGCCCGCCGTCGTGCTGCCGAGCGCGAGGCCGCGGCTCTGACCGAGCTTGCAGCTCCGTCTGTGCCCGAGACGCCTGCCGCCACCGAGACCCCTGCCTCCGACCAGCCGACCGAGAAGCCGGCACCGCGCACACGCCGTCGCACGGCTGCTAAGGTCGAGCAGGTTGCCGAACAGGTAACCCCCGAGCTCACTGAGGCTTCGGTCCGTTCCGCGGCAGGGGAGGGCACATCGCCTGCTGAGCCTGCTGCGCCTGTCGAGGCCGGCGAAGTTCCCGTTGTCGATCCGGCTTTGCGCCCGCACCGTCGCGGTCGCAAGCCCAAGGCCTTCGTCGAGGCCGAGAAGGCCGCAGCCGCAGCCGCCGCCGCCGCTCGGGATGCTGCGGCGACCGCCGAGTCTGCAACCGCTGCCGACGCGCCCGTCCAGGATGCTACGACTTCCGAGGCCGCTCCCGCCGATGCCGAGCCCGCCGACGTCCGTCCCGGTCGCAGCCGTCGCACCGCTGCTAAGCGCACGTCCAAGGCTAAAGCCGCTAAGAAGGGCGCGTCCGAGGATTCCGCCGAGACGACCGCCGATGCATCGACTGATGTCGCCGAGCCTCAGGACGTCGAACAGCCTGCGTCCGAGAAACCCAAGCGCGGCCGTAAGAAGTCCGCCAGGGCCAAGGCCGCCGAGCAGCAGGCTGATGTCGAAGCGCAGGTCGATACCGGCGCCGAGGCCAATGACGCCGCCGCGGCCAATGTTGACACCGCCGCAACCGATGGCGCCGCGCCCGCCGAGGGCGAAGACGGCGCTCGCCCCAACCGTCGCCAGCACAAGCGCAACGACGAGCGCAACGAGCGCAAGGATGACCGCAACAACGACCGCCGCAACCGCCAGCGAGATCGCAAGCAGCGCAACAAGGAGCGTAATGCCGCTCCCACCGAGCCCACGCTTTCGCGCGAGGAACTCGCGGCCATGAAGGTCGCCGAGCTGCGCGAAAAGGCCAAGGAGTTCGAGATCGAGACGACTGGCAAGAAGAAGGCCGAGCTTGTCGAGGAGATCTACACCACTGCCGCGAAGGCCGAGGGCTTCCGCGACATCAAGGGCATTCTGCAGATTCGCCCGGACAGTTCCGGCATCATCCACGCCCATGGCTACATGAAGTCCAACGACGACGCCTTCGTGCCCGCCTACCTCATCCGCTCCGCGCGTCTGCGCACGGGCGATGTCATCGAGGGCTCGCTGCGTCCTTCGCGCGGCGGCGACAAGCGCGCCGGCCTCGCCAAGATCACGACCGTCAACGGTCTGGACCCCGAGCAGATTCGCAACCGTCCCAAGTTCGGCGACCTCACCCCGGTCTATCCCAACGAGCCGCTGCGCATGGAGCACGGCAAGGACTCCATTACCGGTCGCGCCATCGACATCGTGTCGCCGATCGGCAAGGGTCAGCGTGGCCTGATCGTGTCCCCGCCCAAGGCCGGCAAGACCACGATCCTCAAGAAGATCTGCCAGTCTATCTCGATTAACAACCCCGAGGTGCACCTCATCTGCCTGCTCGTCGACGAGCGCCCCGAAGAGGTCACCGATATGCAGCGTTCTATCAAGGGCGAGGTTGTGGCGTCGACCTTCGATATGCCCGCCGACAACCACACCCGCGTGGCCGAGCTCGTCATCGAGCGTGCCAAGCGCATTGTTGAGCTGGGCGGCGATGTTGTGGTGGTGCTCGACTCCATCACGCGTCTTGCCCGCGCCTACAACTTGGCGGCGCCCGCCTCAGGCCGCATCCTTTCGGGCGGCGTCGATTCGGCGGCACTGTATCCGCCCAAGCGCTTCCTGGGTGCAGCCCGTAATATCGAGAACGGTGGTTCGCTCACCATCCTGGCCTCTGCCCTCATCGACACCGGTTCCAAGATGGACGAGGTCATCTTTGAGGAGTTCAAGGGCACCGGCAACATGGAGCTTAAGCTCGACCGCGACCTGGCCGACCGCCGCATCTTCCCGGCTATCGACCCCGTTGCCTCCGGTACGCGTAACGAGGACCTGTTGGTCGACGAGCAGATGCGTCCGTTTGTCTTTGGCCTGCGTCGCATTCTTGCCGGCATGAACAACACCGAACGCGCAGCCGCGTCGTTCATCAAGGGTCTTAAGGGCACCAACACCAACCAGGAGTTCCTGGTGCGTTCGGCCAAAAAGCACAGTGACTACGAGCAGACGTTCTAGGTTGTCATCCACGCGCAGCGATAGTCATCAATGCGATAAAGGGTCGGGGCTTTGAGCCTCGGCCCTTTTCCATATCGCCGCTCCGCGCTTATTTTTAACCATAAGACAGGCAAGCAGCAGGTTTCCCGTTTCAATCCGACATTGTCGCTTGCAATCGACAGGGCGGTTTCGCATAATAGCTTTTAAGCTTCGCGACGGAAAACGCAGATGAAACGAACCATATACCGTTGCTTTGGGGCATAGCCCCGCTTCATCTTCTCTCGCGCAGCCAACTGAATGATGCGATTTGGGTGCTGGAAGATGGGGAGAGCTCATGGCTTCTTCTGATGCAACACAACGAGCAGTCCTTGCCGGACTTTCGTGCGGGATCGGCCTTGCCGCTCCCGTGGTTATGTATGCCGCGACGCTGCCGTTTTCGTCGGTGAACGAGACGGTCGTGGCGGGTGCGGTTCCCTTTGCCGTGGGCGCGGTGGCGGGCGTGGGTATCTATGCCGCCTCGCTGGGTATCTCCGAGTACCGTACGCAGCGTGAAGAGCGTCTGTTCCAGCCCGATGCCATGGGCGGTGCCGCCAATCTCAATCAGCATCAAAGCGAGTTCAAGACCGCCTCGATTCCAGCCCAGCAGCAGAATGCGACTCCTTATGCTGCCGCTTCTGCTTCTCAGACTCAGTCGGAGCAGTCTACCTCGGCATTCCTTTCCGGCCTGACCGGTGCGTTCCAGCGCCGTCATGCCGATGATGGTGTCCCTACCATCGCTCGAGCCGCAGATGCTATGGACGAGGCGGAGGCTTGGTCCATGATCGACAGTATACTCGACGACGATTCGCCGGTGAGCTGCGACCCTGCACGCTCGCGCGACGTCTATCAAGTCGCCATCGACGAGCTCACCAATGGCGGGCAGACTGGCTCCTTCAATCGCGATGACATCGCCGCCGCGGCACGTGCCGTGTCTGGCTCCCAGGCCGCCCCTGCGGGCAGCACGGCGGCTTTCGTGGCACTCGTTGCCAACGCCGCAGCAAATAACGCCTGCAGCGCCACCTCGGCGGACGTGAACGCTTCTGCCGATAATTCGTACGTTGATGAAGCCATGGCCGCGGATGAGGAGGCCGTTGCCGCCCGCCGTGCCGCCGAAAGCTCGCTTTGGGGCGCTCCTGCCCAGCAGCACGCGGCTGAGGCTGCGCCGTACAACGCAAACCTCGCCAGCATGCCTATCATCTCCGGTGCTGCGGGCATCGATCTCGATGACCTCGATGAGCCTGCAGCCATCACCGCATCGATTGATGCCCAAGATCGCATCGACACCGGCGACCTTCCGGACGCCTCGCTCGAGGTTGATGTCCCTATGGCCGACTACTCGGGCCACGAGAACATGTGGGCCGCCGCCACCGCGATTCTGGATGAGATCGACGAGCCTGCTCCTGTTGCGGCCCCCGCTCCCGTCGCTGCCCCTCAGCTTGCTGCCCCCGCCTATGTCGGCCGTCACAGCGCTGTGTTCCCCGAGGATACCGCCCGTATCTCGCGCGAGAGCATCGAGCGGGCCGAGGCTATTGCCGCCGGCATTATGGAAAATCGTCGTCACGAGCGCGTCAATCAGATCCTAGAAGAAGAGATCGAGCGCCTGCAGTCCTCTACTGCCAAGCGTACGGGCCGTGCCTATCTGAGCGTTATCGAGGGCGGTACCGCCAGCTTCGCGCCGCTCCGCGCGGAGGCATAACTTCTGCATGGTTAAGATCAATCGAAAATGGGCGGTCGTGACCTGCCTGATGGCACTCTTGATCTGGGGCAATTCGCTGGTTCCCGGCTCGGGGTCGGGCTCGCTGAGCCTGACGGTCATGGAAGCTATCCGCGGTTTCCTGCACGGCGTGGGACTTCCATATGCATGGGTGACCAACTTTGTTGTTCGCAAGTGCGCGCATTTTACCGAGTATATGGTGCTCGGCATCCTGGCAACGCATGCGTTTGATTTTGAGGGCCGGCGCACCTTTGACGTGCTGCTGCCCACGGCGGTGTTCCTGCTGCTGATTCCCTCGATCGACGAGACGATTCAACTCTTTGTGCCGGGACGCGCCGGCATGATCACCGATGTGATGATCGACTGCTGTGGAGCGGCAACGGGCGTTGTGCTCCGATATCTCTTACGGTCGCTGATGTGCGCCAAAAAGGCCGCCTAGGACGTATTGTTTGGTCCTAGGCGGCCTTTTTTATTTGGGGGTTTATATGAGGCGTGGTGGCGTTGTTCCGTAGGTCGGATTTGCCGGGCGTGCCACGCCCCGTGGGTGCGTCTGCTACTGAAGCGCCTGTGCGCCCAGGGCCAGGCAGCCCATAATGCCCTGCTTGCCCTCGAGGCTGTTGTTGACGATGTAGTTATCGATGTCGGCCATCTCGTGCGTGACGATGTAGCCGTTGAGCATCTCGGCGCACTTCTTGCGCGCGAGCGGCACGATGGGGGTGTGGTCGGCCACGCCGCCACCGATGACGATCTTCTGCGGCGCATAGCACAGGATGTAGGTCATGAGTGCCTGCGCCAGATAGCCGGCGAGCAGGTCCATGGCCTCCGGGTCATCGGCCATCTCTCCGGCGCTCTTGCCATTCCAGCGCTTTTTAACACCGGGGCCGGCGATGAGGCCCTCGAGGCAGCTGTCATGGAAGGGGCAGGCGCTGTGCTCGCCAATGGTGTCGCGCGGGTCGCGCGTGACCAGGATGTGACCGGCCTCGGGGTGCATCATGCCGTGCACAAGCTGGCCGCCCGAGAGCACACCGGCGCCCACGCCGGTGCCGATGGTCAGGTAGACCACATCGGTGAAGCCCTGAGCGCAACCAAAAGTGACCTCGCCCAGGCAGGCGACGTTGACGTCGGTATCGTAGCCGCAGGGGATATTGAGCTCGTTTTGGATGCTGCCCAGCAGGTCAAAGTAGCGCCATGCCGTCTTTGGGGTCTCTAGGATCTTGCCGTACTGCGGCGAAGCGGGGTTGACCGCGGTGGGGCCAAACGCGCCGATGCCCAACGCGGCGATGCCCTTGTTCGCAAACCACGCGTTGACGGCCTCGACGGTCTCCTGTGGAGTCGTGGTCGCGATCCGCTCGCGCTCTAGGACCGTACCGTCCGCATAGCCCGTGGCGCAGACCATCTTGGTGCCACCGGCCTCGAGCGCTCCGATAAGCTGCTGCTCTGCCATAATGTTCCTCTTTCTGGGACGAGTTGCTCCTTCTCTAAAGTATAACGCTCTAAACCATTTAAGAAAGCGCTATAAAAAGAAGCTTCGCAACGCGGCAGGCGGTGCGGCGCTTCTTTGGTTACTGTAGCCGCCCGTCCGTCCTTACCCGCGTGGCTCGATTTTATCACGCAGGGACTTGAGGTTTTCGAGTGCGGCGATAAGCGTTTCGTCGCGCTTGGCAAAGTGGAGGCGAATTAGATGGTTGACGGGCTCGCGGAAGAAGCTCGATCCGGGAACAGCGCCCACACCCACCTTAGACGCGAGGTCCTCGCAGAAGTCGAGGTCGCTGTCATAGCCAAACTCCGAGATATCCATCATCACGTAGTAGGCGCCCTGCGGCACGTTATGCTCAAGACCGATGCTGTCGAGTCCCCGGCAGAACAGGTCGCGCTTGGCGGTATAGAGGTCAAGGACCTCATCGTAATAGCTGTCGTCGAAGTTGAGGGCGGTGACGACGGCTTCCTGCAGGGGAGCGGCGGCACCCACGGTGAGGAAGTCGTGGACCTTCTTGATGCGCTCGGTGATCTGGGCTGGGGCAATGGTGTAGCCCAGACGCCAGCCGGTGATGGAGTACGTCTTAGACAGTGAGCTGCAGCTGATGGTGCGCTCAAACATGCCGGGCAGCGTGGCCATGTACACGTGCTCGTGGGGCGCGTAGACGATGTGCTCGTAGACTTCGTCGGTGATGCAGTAGGCGTCGTACTTTTTGCAGAGTTCGGCGATAAAGGTGAGCTCCTCGCGGGTAAAGACCTTGCCGCAGGGGTTGGACGGGTTGCACAGGACGATTGCTTTGGGATCGTTGTCGCGGAAGGCCGCCTCGAGGACCTCACGGTCGAAGTCAAAGGTGGGCGGGTTGAGCGGCACATAGATGGGCTCAGCCCCCGAGAGAATGGTGTCAGCGCTGTAGTTCTCGTAGAACGGCGAGAAGATTACGACCTTGTCGCTGGGGTTCGTGACCGTCATCATGGTGGCCATCATGGCCTCGGTGGAGCCGCAGGTGACCACGATATTCTCGTTGGGGTTGATCGGCATGCCCATAAAGTGCTCCTGCTTGGCGGCAAGCGCCTCGCGCATGGCCTGAGAGCCCCAGGTGATGGAGTACTGGTGGTAAAGCGGCTTGGGGTCGGTGGCGATGGTGCTAAGGCTATCGAGCAGCTGCGCCGGGGGATCAAAGTCGGGGAAGCCCTGCGAGAGATTGACGGCGCCGTACTTATTGGAGATGCGCGTCATGCGGCGGATGACGGAATCGGTAAACGTTGCCGTGCGGTTGGAGAGTTCTTTCATGCCGGTCCTTTCGAACTTCAGGGTGGGGCAAGTTTACTCCTATGAAACCGGTGGGATTTGCTTGAAATGGTCTCGAAATACTCTTTTCAAAATTCTTGAAAATTGGGGCTTGCATCGCGTGGCGTTCCTTGCAATAATAGTCGAGCGCGAAGCGCACAGGACACGGTGGGTGTAGCTCAGTTGGCTAGAGCGACGGGTTGTGGTCCCGTAGGTCGAGGGTTCGAGTCCCTTTACCCACCCCAGTTCTTGCTTCGTGTTGATATCGGGTCGTTAGCTCAGTTGGTAGAGCAGGGGACTCTTAATCCCAAGGTCCAGGGTTCGACCCCCTGACGGCCCACCACACGATATCTCCTCTAAAGTCCGCCACAACGGACTTATCTTTGGGTCGTTAGCTCAGTTGGTAGAGCAGGGGACTCTTAATCCCAAGGTCCAGGGTTCGACCCCCTGACGGCCCACCAAAGCAAGTTAAGACGGTCAACTTCGGTTGGCCGTCTTTTTTGTTGACCTCGCATGGGGTCGAACCCGAAAGGACACAGCCCCTTTCACAGATCGAGTCTACCCTGGGGATCGGTAAAACCGGCGCGTCTGCACGGCGAAGTACGCCTGTGCGAGCGCGATTTCTTGCTTGTTTGAATCTCCGTTCTGGGCGATTAAATAGCATGCATAGCGCGTAAGTTTGTAGTCTTTAACCGCGCGAGCGGCGACACCGGCAGTTACCATTTTCGTGGTGTCACGAAAATGGGAATCAACTGGAGTTTTGTTTGTTTCGCACGAGACTTTTGCCCTCTTAACAACTAAGGCAAAGTTCTCCCATCGAGTGTACCCCATGGGTTCCATTAAATCGCGTGCGAGCCAATACTCAACGTCGTCTTCCACATTGGCGTAGCTATCAAGTTCGACACGCCACTTCTCGATATCTCTACTGTCCATATCTCCTCCTCGCTGGTCTATTGTCTATGCGGGCTTTGTCCGCTCTGTATTCAGAATAAGATACGCTGCCGTGCGGACACGAATGGGCCCCGTGACACTTTGAGCTCACGGGGCCTATAGATATCGATTAACTGTGCTCTGTTTTAGATTGGTGTTCGACTTAGTCCGCTCGATAATGGGAACCGAGACTTTCGGTTCGGTTGCGCATGGCTTTGACCATTTCTTTTGCTAGCTGAATCTGCGAGTCCAGGCGGGCAAGGGCTGCGACTTGGCTGTCATGAGCGTTTTGCATGCTCAGAGTCGTTGCTTCCGTCTCTAGGCTCTCAATCTCCTGTAGTGCTGTGGAGAGGCCCCTTTCGGTGCGGTTGATCATGCAGTAGGTGCTCATTGTGTGTTTGAGGCTGCGGGTCAGGTGCTCGGCGTCTGTTGTGGCAATGCCGTACTGGGGGAGGGCGATATCCGCCTTAGGGGCCTCCTCAAGTGCATTCTGTGCTGCTTGGGCTGCCGATGCGCCCGCGATCCGCCCAAACACGATGCCGTTGGCGCTTGACAGGCCACCAATACGATCGGCGCCGTGCATGCCGCCTGTTGCCTCGCCACAGGCGTAGAGGCCCTCAACGCCCGTGTACGCGGTTTTGTTGATCCTGATGCCGCCGTTGGCGGCGTGGGCATACATCGCCACGCGCATCTCGTCGCTCGGCGCGATACCGTGCTCGTCTTGTAGCCAGGTGGCAAAGGTCTGCACAAACTCGGGGACGTCCTCGCGGGGGAAGTCGTAGTGGAGCGCCAAGCCCCCTGCACCTGCCTGATCTATGACGAGGTCGATGGCGCGGGAGGCTAAGCGCGAGGTGAAAGGGCCATATCCGGAGCGCTGCTCAAGCAGACCGTCCAGCTTGCCGTCGGCAATATCGACCGGCTGGTCTACATGTACGTAACGCCAAGTTTTCTCGTTAAAGACAAGGTTGCGCTTAGGTTCAATGAAGCCGGGCATCATCTGCATGAACTCTATATTAGTAAGGGACGCACCGTGCGCCAGCGCGATTCCCTGTGATGAGCTGAGCACGTCGGCGGAAGTGAGGCTGCGTTCGAATAGGCCGCCCGTGCCGCCCGCAGCGATGATAATGGCCTTGGCTGCGATAGGCACGAGATGCTCGCTTGCGCGGTCGTAGAGCACGGCGCCGGTAATCTTCCCGGTTGTGTCCTCAACAAGGTCGATAAGCTCATGGCGGGGGAGCAGGCGAATGCCGAGCGACTCGATCCGGTTCGTCAGAGCGTTCTCAAGGGGCTTGCGGGTGAGGCCGCGCCACATGCGCGTCTTGTGGTCAAAGCAGGGGATAAACTGCTTTTGCTGAGCGCTCTTAGCGCTTTGCGGACGCTGAAGCTCAACGCCCAGGTCTTGCTCGAGCCATTCAATTGCCTTAGGAATGCAGTGGACGAACGTTTGGACGAGCGTAGGGTCGGCGACGCCGCCGCCCACGGTCTGGATGGTGTTGATGAGGTCCTGTTCGTCGTCTTCGTCGACGGGGCCAATAAGACCAAGGCCCCAGGTGCCCGGGAAGAAGCTCGATCCGCTCATGGTCTTGCCGGCGCTTGCGACGGCAACGGTCGCGCCCGCGCTCGCCGCTTCGATGGCGGCACAAAGGCCCGCAATGCCAGATCCAATTACCAGTACATCAGTCGATTCCATCGGATTCCTTTCTCGTCCGGCGCATTGTCGCATGGGTGATCGGCAATGGGGCCGCAAAGACTTGGCAAATCGGTAAAGGGCAAATATGGCAGGTGGGCGTCATGGGCGCGTGACGGTTCTGTCTCGCTGCAACTCATATTCTCCTCCAGCTGATATATCGGTAGTAGATGGTCTTGCGACGGGGTAGCTAAAATAGCCCCGTCCCAAATTAGCTACCCCTCTGGAAGAAAAAAGAGCCGCTACCCGGGTGGGTAGCGGCTCCAAAGCTCAACTATATGAGCATCGCGCGGGCGCGATTAGGCCTTGAGGGCCTCCTCGACGGCGACAGCGCAGGCGACGGTGGCACCGACCATGGGGTTGTTGCCCATGCCGATGAGACCCATCATGTCAACGTGCGCAGGCACGGAGGAAGAACCGGCGAACTGGGCGTCGGAGTGCATACGGCCCATGGTGTCGGTCATGCCGTAAGAGGCAGGGCCGGCGCCCATATTGTCCGGGTGCAGGGTACGGCCAGTGCCGCCACCAGAAGCGACGGAGAAGTACTTCTTGCCAGCCTCGATGCGCTCCTTCTTGTAGGTGCCAGCGACGGGGTGCTGGAAGCGCGTGGGGTTGGTGGAGTTACCGGTGATCGAGATATCGACGTTCTCGTGCCACATGATGGCAACGCCCTCACGGACGTCGTCGGAGCCGTAGCAGTTAACGGCAGCGCGGGGACCATCGGAGTAGGGGATGGTCTCGACGACCTTGAGCTCGCCCGTGTAGTAGTCGAACTGGGTCTTCACATAGGTGAAGCCGTTGATGCGGGCGATGATCTGGGCGGCGTCCTTGCCCAGACCGTTCAGGATAACGCGCAGCGGCTTCTTACGAGCCTTGTTGGCGTTCAGAGCCAGGCCGATGGCGCCCTCAGCGGCAGCGAAGGACTCGTGGCCAGCCAGGAAGGCGAAGCACTCGGTGTCGTCGGAGAGCAGCATAGCGCCCAGGTTGCCGTGGCCCAGACCGACCTTGCGGTCCTCGGCGACGGAGCCGGGAACGGTGAAGGCCTGGATGCCCTCGCCGATGATGGCGGCAGCCTCAGAAGCGGACTTGGCGCCACGCTTGACAGCGAGAGCGCAACCGAGGGTGTAAGCCCACTCGGCGTTCTGGAAGGCGATGGACTGGGTGTTGTTGACGATCTCACGCGGGTTGAAGCCCTTGTCGGTGCAGATCTGCAGAGCTTCCTCGAGGGAGGCGATGCCGTTGTCGGCGAGGCACTTGTTGATCTTGTCAGCGCGGCGCTCGTAACCTTCGAACGTAACAGTCATAGTTATTTCCCTCCCTTTCTACTCGTGAACCGGGAACACGCTGGCGACGGAGTGAGTCTCCTCGTCGGTGCGCGGGTCGATGTACTTGGCAGCGTTCTCCCACTGACCATAGTGGCCCATAGCGCCAGCGATGGCCTCCTCGGGGGTCTTGCCGGCCTTGACGGCGTCGGTGAACTTGCCGAGGTTCAGGAACTCGAATGCGATGATCTCGTTCTTGTCGTTGAGAGCCATGCGGGTGACGTAGCCCTGAGCGAGCTCGAGGTAACGAGCGCCCTTGGCCTTGGTGCCGAACATGGTGCCGACCTGAGAGCGAAGGCCCTTGCCGAGGTCGTCGAGGGAGGCGCCCACGGGCAGGCCGCCCTCGGAGAACGCGGTCTGGCTGCGGCCGTAAACGATCTGCAGGAAGATCTCGCGCATAGCAACGTTGATGGCGTCGCAGACGAGGTCGGTGTTGAGGGCCTCGAGGATGGTCTTACCGGGAAGGATCTCGGAAGCCATGGCGGCAGAGTGGGTCATGCCCGAGCAGCCGATGGTCTCAACGAGGGCCTCCTCGATGATGCCGTCCTTGACGTTCAGCGTGAGCTTGCAGGCGCCCTGCTGAGGTGCGCACCAACCCACACCGTGCGTAAGACCGGAGATGTCGGAAATCTCCTTAGCCTGGACCCACTTGCCCTCCTCGGGGATGGGTGCGGGGCCGTGGTATGCACCCTTGGCAACGGGGCACATGTTCTCCACTTCCTGTGAGTACTGCATGCCTCTCCTCTCTATCGTGTTGGCGTCCCGTCTGGGGGTCGTGGCTGGCGATTGCCGGGCGACCCTTCGAAAGGGACATGACATGCAGCCCCTATAATACCGCGAAATGCACGGAATATTCGGCGAACGGCTCAGTTTTCGTAGCGAGAAGTCCGGAAGTTTAAATTGAAACGGTTTAACTCTATGTTCTGTGGTCGCGAACTTCCGTAGAGGGGGTTCGTCTTGGGCAAGCTTTTGGTCAGCTCTTGTATGCGTTGCGGGGGCTGACCTGTTGCAACGGTGCCGTTCGCCGCCTATTTACCGCCTTTGGCCGCGCGAGTCCATTGTTTTGCGTGGATGTTTTGATGGCACGCTTCAATCGTGCTGTATTAGATGGCAAGCAGATCCCGGCGAAGGGAGCGCCATGCAGCGCGTTTGGAGAACGGTTACCGGCTTTTACCATGTCTGTGCCCGCGGTACGGGCAAGCAGCTCATCTTTGAGGGCGACGAAGACCGGTGGGAGTTTTTGGAACTGATGCGCGACTGCTGCCGCGAGGCGGGTGTGACGGTTATCGCCTGGTGCCTTATGGGCAATCACGTGCATCTTGTGCTTGCAGATTACGAGGACGCGATGAGCGCGGCGATGCACCGGCTGCTTTTGACGTACGCGCGGCGGTTCAATAAACGCACGGGGCGCACGGGCCATCTGTTCCAGAACCGTTTTGACCGGCGCTCGCTCGATACCGACCGTTATCTAATGGCTGCCATTCGCTATGTTCACGCTAATCCGCAGGAGGCGGGTATCGCCCTGATCGAGCGCTATCCGTGGAGCAGCTTTGCCGAGTATCTGCGAGCGTATGACAACGATATGACGAGAGGATTTTCCGACCCTTCTTGTGTGCTCGAGCTCTTTGAGTCTGCCAAGGGGTTTCTTGATTATTCTCTGTCGACGCCCGATGGTTCCGATCCGGTGATTCACGATATGGATGAGACGGAGTGGGAGCGGCGTGCGTTTGCCGACAAGATGGCGAAGCGCCTGGGCGTGCCGCTCAACGAACTCAAGACCGTAGCACCGTCGCGTCGAGACGGAATCATTTTCGTCCTGCACGATGGCGGCTACACGGTGCGCGAGATTGAACGCTATACGGGAATCAGCAAGAGTACCGTCTCTCGTATCGTGCGCGCTTATGCTCGGGTGAAGGCTCAGGCTGAGGGCTCGGAATAGACAATGGCCGAATCACTCTTGTCAAGCGATTCGGCCAACATAATTCTTAAGATTTGGGACAAATACTACTGATTATTTTGTCCCGTGAGCATGCCGTCGAGGGTGCGCCAGGCGAGCTCGGCGCATTTGACGCGGGCGGGCATGTGCGAGATGTCCTGGAGCTGGGCGGCTTCGTCCAGGTCTTCCAGGTCCTCCTCGGAGAGCTGCTCGCCGCGGATCATGGCAAGGAAGAGCTCTGCTAGGCGGCGAGCTTCCTCGACGGTCTCGCCGGTGATGAGGTCGGCCATGATGTCGGCGCTGGCCTGACTGATGGCGCAGCCGTGGCCGGTAAAGGAGGCCTCCTCGATCACGTCGTTCTCGACGCGCAGCTGCAAGGTGAGCTCGTCGCCGCAGCTGGGGTTGATGCCGTCGTGCTCGTGCGTGGGAGCATCCATCTCATACTTATAGTCGGGGTGCGAGTTGTGCTCCATAAATGTGGTGGAGGTGTACAGATTACCCATTGAACGTGCTCCAAACGTGATGCAGGCCGGCGATGAACTTGTCGATGTCGGCCTTGTCGTTGTAGAAGGCCACGCTGGCGCGGCAGCAGGCAAGGTTCTCGACGCCCAGCCAGGTGAGCAGCGGCTGCGCGCAGTGGTGGCCGGCGCGTATGCAGACGCCGTCCATGTCCATGATGCTCGCGACGTCGTGCGGGTGGATGCCCTTGACGTTAAAGCTCACAACGCCGTGGTGGTTGTCCCAATAGATGGAGCCGATGATCTGGACAAAGTCGAGCTGCATGAGCTCGCCCATCAGATAGTGGACGAGTGCCTGCTCGCGGGCCTGGATGTTCTCGTAACCCACCGTGTTGACCAGGTAGTCGAGTGCCGCACCCGTGGCGAAGATGCCGGCGGCGTCCTGCGTGCCGGCCTCGAATTTCTCGGGAACGGGCGCCCAGACGGCGTCCTGCTCGGTGACCGAATCGATCATCTCACCGCCGGTAAGCACTGGCGGCATGGCGTTGAGCAGGTCCATCTTGCCCCACAGCACGCCGATGCCCATGGGGCCCATGGCCTTGTGCGCGCTAAAGGCAAAGAAGTCGGCGCCCAGGTCGGCCACATCGACCGGCATGTGCGGCAGCGACTGCGCGCCGTCGACGACCAGATAGCCGCCGTACTTGTGCACGAGCTTGCCGAGGTTCTTGACCGGGTTCTCGACTCCTAGCACGTTGGAGACCTGACCCACGGCCAGGATCTTGGTCTTGGGTCCCACCTTGGCCAGAACCTCCTCGGTGGTGAGCTGGCCGGTCTTGGTGGGATAGAGGTAGACGAGCTTGGCGCCGGTCTCACGGCAGACCTGCTGCCACGGAATCAGGTTGGAGTGGTGCTCCATGATGGTGATGACGACCTCGTCACCGGGCTCGAGCACCGTGGGTGCAAAGCTCTTGGCGACCAGGTTGAGCGACTCGCTCGTGTTGCGGGTGAAGACGACCTCGTTGGCCTGTGAGGCACCGATGAGGTCGGCGATCTGCTGGCGGACTTTCGCGATGGCGTCGGTGGCCTCGACGGACAGCGAGTACAGGCCACGCAGGGGGTTGGCGTTCATGCGCTGATAGAAGTCGCGCTCGGCGTCGAGCACGCAGGCAGGGCGCTGCGCGGTGGCGGCACTATCGAGGAAGGCGATCTCGGGGTGTTGCTGGAACAGCGGGAACTGTGCCTTGTAGGGATTGGTCTCGATGTCGACGGTAGGCCAGCCGCGCGAGGCCTCGTCGCTGGCGTCGAGCTCCATAGGCTCCGGTGCGGTACAGGTATCGCATTTAACGTGCTCGGTGTCGATCATGCGAGCTCCTCTTCAAAGTTGTCGATCAGGTTGTTGCCCAGGCGGACGACGGCGGCGCGGGTGCGCTCGTCGGTGGCGGAAAGCGCGGCGTCCTCCAGCTTGGCACGGACGAACAGGTCCTCGGCGGCGTTTTGGTCAAGGCCGCGGCAGGCGAGGTAGAACAGCTGCTCGTCGCGGACGTGGCCGATGGTGGCTCCGTGGTTGCCGGCGACGTCGTCCTCGTCGCACAGGATGACGGGGACGGTCTTGTTGTCGACCCCCTTGTTGGCCAAAAGCACCGTCTCGCGCTCGGTGCCGGTTGCACCCTTGCAGCCGTGCACGAGGTCGATGGTGCCGCGGTAGACCTTCTTGGACGTGCCGGTCAGCACGCCGTTGGCGTCGATCTCGCACTCGGTCTTGCGACCGCGGTGGCGCAGCTCGTAGTTAAAGTCGCGCACCTGCTCGCGGGCGCCCAGGTAGTCAGTATCGATGGTGACCTTGGCGGTATCGCCCAGCAGGTCGCCGGCAAGGCCGGTGGCGCTGGCGCCGGCACCCAGGACGGTGTGCTGCACGTTGACGCGCGCGCCCTCGTCCAGGAACAGGCCGGTGTCGTCGAGCGCGATCCAGCTATCGTCGAGCGTCTGCGTGCAGGTCACGTTGACGGTGGCGTACTCGTGGGCACACACGCGTAGCACGGAGCCCACGACGCCTTGGCCGGCAACGGGGGAGTCCAGGGCTATGCGCAGGTCGAGCGTTGCCTGCGGACGGGCGACGACATCGATGGCGGCGATGGCCGCGGCAGTGTCGACGCCACTCACGTGCACGGTAACCGTGGCGTGCTGGTATGCGGGCACATCGATGACGATGCGCTTGGTGGCGTGGTCGGCCAAGTAGGTGTAGGCAGCCTCGCCCATGCCGGTCTCGAAGGCTTCAGCAGGGGAGAGCTCCTCCTCGAGCTTGATGGCACCGGCCTGGTAGATGGAGGTGGCGGGCACGTCAAGCTCGGTCTCGGGCGTGATGCGGGCGCGGTCGGCGGCATCGCCAGGGGCGGAGGCGCGGCGCTCGGGGAAGCGCTCGGCCATGGCGTCCATGGCGGCGTCGAACGCGTCTGCCACGCCAGCAAACTGCTCTTCCAAGCCCTCAACCTCAATGGTCTCGGCGGGAGCGGCGGCAAGCTCGTCAGAGAGCTCGAGCTTGGTCTGGTTCATCTTGAGCCAACCCCAAGTGGCAGCCGGCATCGCATTGACCTGCTCAAGGGTGGTAGCAGCGGTGTTCGTGGTCTGTTCCATTATCCGATCGCTCCTTCCATCTCGAGCTTGATCAGGTTGTTCATCTCGACGGCGTACTCAAGCGGCAGCTCCTTGGAGACCGGGTTGGCAAAGCCGTTGACGATCATGGTGCGGGCCTCTTCCTCCGAGATACCGCGGCTCATCAGGTAGAACACCTTGTCGTCGCCGATGCGGCCGATGGTGGCCTCGTGGCCGATGTCGACGTTCTTGGCGCGGATGTCCATGGCCGGAATAGTATCGGAGCGGCTCTGGTCGTCGAGCATCAGCGACTGGCAGCTCACGGTTGCCTTGGAACCCTCGGCCTTGGGTGTCGCCACAATAGAGCTGCGGAACGTCTGGATGCCGCCGCTCTTGGAGATGCCCTTGGTCTCGACGGTCGCCGAGGTCTCGGGGGCGTTGAGCACGACCTTGCAGCCGGTGTCGAGGTTCTGCCCGGCGCCGGCAAAGGTGATGCCGGTAAAGCTCGAGCGGGCGCGGCGGCCGTTGAGCACGCTCATGGGGTAGAGGTAGCCCACGTGGCTGCCGAAAGAGCCGCTGATCCACTCGATGTCGCCGTCCTCGTCCACGCGCGCACGCTTGGTATTGAGGTTGTACATGTTCTTGGACCAGTTCTCGATGGTCGAGTAGCGCAGGTGCGCACGCTTGCCCACAAAGAGTTCGACGGCG
Source organism: Collinsella sp. AM10-26 (assembly GCF_003472525.1). Taxonomy (NCBI): domain Bacteria; kingdom Bacillati; phylum Actinomycetota; class Coriobacteriia; order Coriobacteriales; family Coriobacteriaceae; genus Collinsella; species Collinsella sp. AM10-26. The sequence goes on along the minus strand of NZ_QRMC01000006.1, from coordinate 181,771 downwards.
CCGGCGTGGAGGTTGGCCACGTTGTACTTGGGTGCGGAGCAGCCCTCGATAAAGTGTAGGTCGGCGTCGTCCTCGACGATGATGAGCGTGTGCTCAAACTGGCCGGCGCCCTTGGCGTTGAGGCGGAAGTAGCTCTGAAGCGGAAAGTCGAGCTTGGTGCCCTTGGGCACGTAGACAAACGAGCCGCCCGACCACACGGCGCCGTGCAGGGCCGCAAACTTGTGGTCGGTGGGCGGGATGAGCGTCATGAACTTCTCGTGGATGAGCGGCTCCCACTGCGGATCGTGCAGGGCCTCCTCGATGCCGGAGTAGACGATGCCCATCTTGGACGCCGTGTCCTGCATGTTGTGGTAGACCAGCTCGGAGTCGTACTGCGCGCCGACGCCCGCCAGATAGCTGCGCTCGGCCTCGGGGATGCCCAGGCGCTCAAAGGTGTTCTTGATGTCGTCGGGCACCGACTCCCAGTCGTGCTTTTGGTCGGTGTTGGGCTTGACGTAGGTGACGATGTTGTCCATGTCCAGGCCCTCGATGGAGGGGCCCCACGTCGGGTTGGGGAAGCGGTTGAAGATCTCGAGGGACTTTAAGCGCAGGTCGAGCATCCACTGCGGCTCGTCCTTCTTGGCGCTGATCTCGCGCACGATGTCGGGTGTGATGCCGGCGTCGAGGCGCTCGAATCCCTCCTCGCCATAGGTGAAGTCGTAGAGGCTGCGGTCGATGTCCGCGACCTCGGTGCGGTTCTTGGTCATTGCGTCGCCCCTTTACGCCTGCTGCTCGGCAGCGGCGGCCTCGGCCTGGGCGCGCTGCTCGGCGGCCTCGCGCTCGAAGGTTTCAAAGCCGTTCTTGTCGATCCAGGGGATGAGCGAGGCGTCGTCCTCGCGCACGATGTGGCCCTTGACCATAACGTGGACGCGGTCGACATCCAGGTGCTCCAGGATGCGCGTGTTGTGCGTGATGATGAGCATGGAGCCGTCACAGCTCTTGCGGTAGGCGTCCATGCCGTGGCTGACGGTGGAAAGCGCGTCGACGTCCAAGCCCGAGTCGGTCTCGTCCAGGATGGCGAGCTTGGGCTGCAGCAGCAGGAGCTGGAGCATCTCGACCTTCTTCTTCTCGCCGCCCGAGAAGCCCACGCCCAGCTCGCGGTTGAGATAGGCGGTATCCATGTTGAGCTCGGCCGCGAGCTCCTTCACGCGGCGGCGGAACTCCTTGCCCTTCATCTCCAGGCCGGGGCGGCCGGCGATGCTGGCGCGCAGGAAGCTCGACAGCGGCACGCCAGGGATCTCGACCGGGGCCTGGAAGCTCAGGAACAGGCCGGCGCGCGAGCGCTTGTCGGTGGTGAGCTCGGTTATGTCCTTGCCGTCAAAGACGATACGGCCGTCGTTGACCGTGTAGACGGGGTCGCCCATGACCAGGTGGCCGAGGGTGGACTTGCCGGCGCCGTTGGGGCCCATCAGCACGTGGGTCTCGCCGGCGGCGACGTTGAGGTTGACGTTGTGGAGGATCGTCTTCTCGTCCACGGAGGCGGTCAGACCCTCGATAGAAAGCAGCGGATTTGCGCTCATGCTGTACCTCTCTGTGTATGGTGTACTCATAGGTGCACTAAACCCTAGGAATCTTCTCGGAATAAAGTTACTATGGGTTCGGAGTTAGTCAAGGGAAAACCCGACTAATCCACTCGACTTTTCAAATTCTGGGACAAAATAACCTGTTGTGTTTGTCCCACTTACTTAAGATTTGGGACAAACAAACCTGGTTATGTTGTCCCAGATGCGATGGGAGGGTAGGTATGCTCATTTCTTCCAAGGGCCGCTATGCCCTCCGGCTGATGATCTATATCGCGGCGCTGGGCGACGCCGAGGGCAAGATTGCCCTTCGTGAGGTTGCCGACCGCGAGCATATCTCGCAAAAGTACTTGGAGCAGCTGGTCCGTCCGCTTATGAAGGCGGGCCTGCTTAAGAGCGTGCGCGGCAAGGGTGGCGGCTACATGATGGCCAAGGACCCGGCCGAGGTGCGTGCTGGTGACATCCTGCGCGCTGTCGAGGGCAGCACGGCGCCCGTGGCGTGCGACGGCATCGACAACAGCTGCACCCGCAGCGACCTGTGCTCGACCGTCAAATTCTGGCGCGGTCTGGACGACGTGATCGAAAAGTACGTCGACGGCGTGACGTTGGCCGACTTGGCTGCCGTTCCAGAAATTAACTTCGATATTAAGCTGTAGGTTGAACGCAATTCCTTAAGATTTTGCGGAGGGTTGTTGCCGTTTACCGAGGGGTTGTTGTGCAACAACGGGTGAGCTGCAATACTTAACTCTATCTTTGCAAACCGCACTTTAACTACACCAATGCAGGGAGGATCTTATGCAGCCTAAGCATTCTGCTATTGTCGCGGGCCTGACGCTGGCGCTTTCGTTTGGCGCCGTTTCCGCGCCGGCACCCGCCGCTGCCGAGGAGCCCACGCCGGGCGTTGCCTCGGATGCCACCGATATCGATAAGGGCCTTTACACCCAGCAGTCCTTCTCGGGCGTGCTGAGGTCGGTTCAGGGCGTTTCGTTTGTCAACGTGACCGCCGAGATGAAGTACTTTACCAAGTACGAGAGCCACGGCAACTATAACCAGGGCTTTTCGTATGGTGACGGCTACAACGCGCTGGGCTATTACCAGTTCGACCGTCGTTGGTCGCTCATTCCGTTTATGAAGCAGGTCTACAACTACAGCCCCGAAAAATACAGCATGCTCAAGGATGCGATTGATCGCGGCAGCGAGATTTCCAACGCGAACAATGCCATGTACGAGAACGGCCAGCTCACCGAGCTGGGCCATATCGCGCAAGATGCCTTCCAAGGTGCGTACAACACCGATCCTGTTGAGTTCTCAGCACTTCAAGATGCCTATGCGTACAACTCGTACTATGCGGTGACCGAGGCGTGGCTCAAGAGCGGCTTGGGCATTGATGTTTCGGGCCGCGCCGATTGCGTTAAGGGCATGGTGTGGAGTATCACCAACATGTGCGGCACCGGTGGTTGCAGGGACTTCTTCCGCTGGGCAAACCTTTCTAACAGTATGACCGATCGCGAGTTTGTGACGGCGCTTTCCAACAGCGTGGTCAACAATGTCGCCACCAAGTATTCGAGCCAGCCCCAGTATCATGAGGGCTGGAAGAACCGCTACCGCAACGAGCTGAAGGACTGCTTGGTTTATATCGCTGAGGACGAGGCTGCCGCTGCGACGCCCGTGCGGCCCGAGCCTACGCCGGCGCCCTCGCCGACACCTGATTCGAATGACGACTCGAGTGACGATGCCAACGATGACAGGATGGACGCGCCCTCGACCGATACTGACGGTGATGGTTCTGCTGGTGGTACTACCGACGACGGCTCTACCTCGAACGGCTCCGATTCGAACGGCTCTGCTGCGGGCGATTCGTCTTCAAGCTCTGCCGGCAATACGGACAGCGACGCTTCTGGTTCGACCGACGCTGACACCTCTGACTCATCCACCGGCTCGAGTGATTCGTCCGCTGACACCGGCTCTAACAACGGCTCTGGCTCTGCCGCAACCCCTGATTCCGATGCTTCCAAGGACGACTCGAATAAGGCGCCGGACACCCCCGTTGCTTCGCCGGACAAGAAGCCTTCTTTCTCCGTGCAGCTTGGTTCTACGCTGGGCTCTTCGCTGATGGCTGGTGTCAATAACGGCTCGACCCAGAACAAGGACAACTCTGATCAGGTTTCCACGGAAAAGACCGAGGCCGCAAAGGGCGACTCCAAGGACGAGGCTTCCGAGAAGACCGAATCTGATAAGGGTTCTAGCTCTGAGGAGCAGAGCGACAAGTCCGAACAGAAGAAGGACGAGGATAAGACCCAGTCCGAAGACGATGACAAGAGCGGTGCTGACAACCAGGTCCAGGAGCAAAATGACTCCAAAACGGTGACCACCACGACCACGACGACTACAACTACCAAGTCCTCGGGCGGCAGCATGCCCAAGACGGGCGATCTGATTGTGATGGCGAGCCTTGCCAGCGCGAGCTTGGCCACACTGGGCGCTACGTCTATTGTGAGTGGCAAGCATAAGCTCGATCAGCAAAAGAAGGCTGCTGGGCAGAACGACTCCGAGGAGTAGTCCCTTTCGGTTGCCCGACAACTAAAGATTCGCAATGGGGGCCGGTGCAGTTGCATCGGGCCCCATTTTGTTGCACAACGATTTGTTATGCCCCCTCAAGGCCTTTGTTCCTACCGTTGCCCGATGCCTTTGCACGGATCCAGCGTTGCACTTGAACTGCTCGCTACAATGGGCTTCGTGCTGCGTTTTAGGGAGAAGTTACGGTGTCTGAACAGGAGTATTGCAACAGTGACGATACTTTTGGCGTACGGCTTGTCAACCATGTCGATGATGCGGTTTTGCCGGTCGGTGTGCATGATTTTGCCGATGCCATTGGTCGTTGCATGCTGGTTGACAAGACCATGTTTATTGCCGATGTGTTGGACTGCGACGCGTCCGTTGTGGTGTGCTGTCGACCCGAGGGTTTTGGCAAGAGCATGAACTTGTCGATGCTCAGGGCTTTTCTGGAGCGTCCAGCGGTCGGTCGCTCTGGTCAGCGTTTGTTTGCCGATGCTCAGATTTGGGATGCGAACGGCGGGCGCTATCGGGATGAGTATGCTTGCTATCCGGTGATATCGCTGGACTTTTCTGGCGCTGGGAGGCGTGGCCCCGCTGTTGCCGGCGTCGTGCGCGATGCCCTTTCGGGCGAGTGCGCTCGCTTGTTGGCGCTCTTGGAGGCTCCGGATTTAGCTCGAGATAAGGTGCGTCACATCGAACGTGTCGCGCGTGGCGTGGCGAGCGCGGACGAGGTTGACTCGGTGCTCGGTGTGCTCATAGAGCTGCTGGAGATTGCCTGCGATGAGCAGGTTGTATTGCTCGTTGATGGGTACGATGCGGCGTGGTCTCGCCGTGCGAGCGCGAGGGACGCTTCCGACGCCGATCCGGCAGAACTACTTGACCGTGCGCTGTTTGACGCCATTGCCACTGCGCGCGATTCGTTGCGGCTGACGTGTCTGATGGGGGAGTGTCCCGGTCCTGCCGAAGCGGCGCTTTCTTCGCGCGGCTGCTCGTATTGTCTGACGACGCCGCTGTCGGCGTGGTGTGACCGTTGGTTCGGTTTTTCGGATGCCGAGGTCGAGGCTCTTTTGAATCATGCTGGGCGCGAGGAATACCTGAATGATGCGCGTGAATGGCTCGAGGGGTATCGGTTTGGCAGGGCCTATTGCTCGAGTCCAGAGCGTGTGATCGGTTTTCTGGGCCGAGGCTGCACGGCGCCTGTGCGTGCCGATCTGTATGGATATGCCGATTGCCTGAGTAGGGTAGTTGCCGGGTGGAATCTCGACCGCCTTTCGGTCTTGTTTGATTTGCTCGAGGCCCATGGGTGCGCTGAGGCCCCGCTTTGTTTGGGCACTGCAGAGCCAGATGTCTCGCCTGACGATGGCATGTGGACAGCGCTGTATCTGTCCGGTTTTCTCACGACGGATATGACTGAGGAGCCAGAGCATGGCGATCGCTTCCGTGCTTTGCGATTGCCCAATAACGAGCTTCGCCAGGCCTTGCGTCTAGTGATTATTGAGTGGTTTGAGTGCGCTGCAGAAGACATTCGAGACGTCGATGCGTTTCGCGACGGGCTGTGCCATGGGAACGAGGATACCGTGAGGCGGGCGCTAAGCCGCATCTTGGGAGATGCGGGAATCGGTGCGACCGACCCAGATACACCGCTGCCATATCACCTACTCTTGCAAGGACTCTGCTTTGGATTGCCGGGCTATGCCAATCCTGCTTCGAGGCGAAAGTGTGGCGCGGATCGCTGGGACATCCAGGTTTTTCCTACGGGCGCCGCGTTCGACATAGCCGATACGATCGGTATGCTCGATGAACGTCCGCTGATAACGATCAACATGATGTATGACCCCGGTGTGGATGCGCTGGGCCTGGAATTGCTGGCCGTGCAGGCGCTGCTCGACATAGAGCGCGACGGCATCGACGAAATCCGTGTGCCGCGACCCGGCGTTGGCCGCATGCGCTGGGGGTTTGGGTTTGACGGGCGACATGTGGCGGCGGTGTGCCAGCGTCTATAGGGGCGGTCGATAACCGGGCTGTATCTGTTTCCCATTCTGTGTGCTTCTCGCTACTATAGAACGGATCGCTAACGGTCTGGTCGTGCTGGCGACTGGGATAAATACTGGTATATCCAACGTTCTATGGGGGTGTCGATTGTCTACGAGCGATATGAGCGTTAGCGTTGTGGTTCCATGCTACAACGCCGAGAAGTTTCTCGATCAGTGCCTCAGCTCTATTGAAGCCGATCCGATGAAGGAGCTCGAGATCATCGTGCTCAACGATGGCTCGACGGATGGCTCGCTTGCCATTATGGAGGCCCATGCGACAGGGGACGCTCGCGTTCGGGTGATTGATAAAGCAAACCAAGGCTATGGCGCAACCGTTAACAGGGGTTTTGACGAGGCGCGGGGCGAATACGTTGCCGTTGTCGAGCCCGATGATTACCTTAAACCCGGCATGTTTTCCGCTTTGTATCAGCTGGCTTGCAAGCAGGATTATCCCGACGTGGTTAAATCCTCATACTGGCGTGTCTATATGGCGGACACTCCAAGGGAACATCTTTACCACTGCCATTACTACCATCGGGTTAAGCCGGGGCGCCAGCCTTTTGTTCTTGCCGATGCTCCCATCTTGATTCAAAAGCATCCTTCTATTTGGAGCGCACTCTATAAGAAGAGTTTCCTTGTTGGGCATGGCATCTGCTTTAAAGAAGTCCCAGGTGCTGGCTGGGTTGACAATCCCTTTCTTATCGAGACGCTTGCCCAGGCAAAGACCATCGCTTACACCGATGAGGCTTGGTATTGTTATCGTGAAGATTTGCCCACGGCATCGTCTGCCAGCGTTAATAGCGCCCTTGCCTTAACGCGTTGGAACGACATGGTCGACGTGCTCGAACGACTTGGCGTTACGGATAGGGGAATATGGCGCGCCCTTTACACGGTGGGATTCCGTCATGCTGGTCTTGCCCTTGCGAACGGTGGCCTCGAGCAGCGAGATGCCTGCGTGCTTCTTAAGAAGACATTCCGCCGTATGGATCCGGCAATAGTGCGTGCTATGGATACTGTGAGCCCGCATCTTAAGCAGGCGTTTTCGCAGCTGACTGGTGAATCCGTAGGCGGGTCTGGCGTTCTGGCTTACCGTATATCGCAAATCAGGGAATTTGGATATACCCTAAAGACCGCCGGCTTGGGTTTTGCGCTTTCTCGCGTTGGGCTATCCTTAAAACGTCGCTCTGCTGAGCGTTCGTAGAATTTACATGCAAAGGAGCTGCATGCCTTCTAAGGGACACATTGCTATCTATACGCAAGATGCTAAGCTGGGGCACGAGGTCAAAGGCGCAACGCGTTACGTCTACCTTGCCACGCTACTGTGTGAGCAGGGCTACGACGTTGATTTTATTACCAGTGGCTTTCAACATTGGGATAAGCAGCAGCGAGATATTATGCACCTCGATCTGAGCATGCATCCCTTTACTGTGCATTTTATTGAAGAGCCTGTCTACCCTAAGAACATGTGTCCCCAGCGTATTTGGGCCCACCATGTGGTTTCAAAACGTGTTGTTAAGTTTTTTGATGAACACCATGCGTACGATTTGGTCTACTGCCAGATTCCGCCTAACGATGTTGCGCGTGAGATCGGCAAATGTGCCCATAAGTACGGCATTCCATTTGTTGTCGATGTTAATGACCTGTGGCCCGAGGCTTTCCGCGTTGCTCTGGATGTTCCGGTCCTTTCGGACATCTTCTTTGCTCCGTTTTACAAGCAGGCTAAGGCGACGTATCAGCTGGCCGATGCCATTGTGGGTACGTCGCAGGAGTACCGCGACCGTGGTGTGCGCGATGCACGTTCGGGTATTCCCAATGAAGTCGTGTACGTCGGCAATCAGCTTGCCGAGTTTGATGCCGGTGTGGCCAAGAACGCCGTTTTGATTGATAAACCGGCGGGAGAGATCTGGGTCTCTTATGCCGGCACCTTGAGCGCTTGCTACGACCTGGAGACTCTTGTTAAAGCAATCGGGATGGTTCAGAAGACCCATCCCGAGGTCAAGCTTCAGATTCTGGGTGATGGAGCCGAACGTGACAACCTTAAGGCCGTCGTTCAATCGACGGGCGCTGGTGTGACCTTTCATGGGTACCTGCCCTATGACAAGATGGCTGCATGGCTCAGCAGGTCTGATATCACGGTAAACTCGCTGGTCGAAAAAGCCGCCCAGAGTATCGTCACCAAGATCGGCGACTATCTGGCGGCGGGCAAACCCATGGTCAACACCAGCATGAGTGCTGAGTTCCGCGCAAAGGTCGAGTCAGACGGGTTTGGCGTTAACGTGCGACCCGGAAGCCCCGACAAGCTTGCCGCTGCGGTTACCGCCCTTGTCGAAGACGAATGGCACCGCAAGCAGATGGGGGAGGCCGCTCGTAAAATCGCAGAGGAGCAGTTTGATCGCCCGCATTCGTATATGAAGACTGTAAAACTGATTGAAAGCTTGATAAGGTAGCCCTTTTAAGAGTTCACGCTAACGGGGAATATCCTGTATTCAATTCTAATGCCATGTTAAAAAAGCGGTTGTTGGGCGATTTTCTAGAGACCGCTATCGTAGATTTTGCGATTTGGCTCGCGATGAATTATTAGGCTGAATTTTGTCCCTATGACGCTGACTTCGATTTCTGGGTCGATACATTTAGCGCCTTTAGGTTCTTCGCTGGCCAGAATGGAATGGGGACTTGGCGCAAACAGCTTTCTTGGGTTTCGCCTGTAATATAATTTATGCGCATCATTTGAACTTGTATTTAATGGGGGTTGGCATGAAACGTCACCTGCAACTGCTTGTTGTATCCGTTGCAGCGTTAGTTATTGGACTTAATCCATTGATTGGGCCGGTTGCTACTGCTTATGCAATCAATGGTGAACCTGTACAGCAGGATTCAACTGCTGAAGTCGCGGATTCTGAGAGCAATTCAAACTCGACTAACGACCCCGCCTCCTCGCCCTCCAATAAGAATCAGGACGACTCTGACAATCTTGTCGCAGAAGAAAATGACCCTTCCGTTGTAGCGGATGGGAGCGGCGACGTTTTAACCGATTCGTATCAGTATCTCTATATCGCCTATCCGCAGCTTCCAGTCGGTGTGGACCAGGTGATTGCATTTGCCACCCCTAACGATTCTGATGCACTCACAGATGCGACTCTTAAATTGGAATCCACAACTGGGCACTCCCTTTCTGTTAGTGCGACGGCCGTCAGTGGCAATGCTGCTGCATTTCAGTTCGGTAAGGATTATGCCGAGTGCGGATATGATTTGATTTCGATCTCCTATCATCTGCAGGGCGATGCCACGGAGCACAGTGTCGATTTGATGCAATGTGGATATGCGTTCGACATTGATGCGAATGCCGCTGTGGACGATGGCCTAGCCGAAGGCAGTGCTAATTCGTCTGTTTATTATTCAGATGATTCTGGCAATGCGATTCAGGCTGCCACGATTGGCGACGCACTTACCGCCTCAAATGGGGAGCAATCTCTCTCTCTTGCCGATACTGCTGTGAACGGTTCGTATGTTATTGCTCTTGATCCTGGTCATGGCGGCGTTGATCCCGGCGCCCAAGGTAATGGGAAGAGCGAGGCGGATCTTACTTGGAAGATTGCTGTTGCCTGTAAGGCCAAGCTGGAGCGATATGGTTTTAAGGTCGTGATGTCTCGAGGGCAAAGTGGTTCTTATGGCAGCAACGATTTTCTGTATCGCGTTCAGCGATGCGTAAAGCAAGGTGCACAAGCTTTTGTGAGTTTTCATATTAACTCTGGTAGTTCTGCGGCGCATGGTGCTGAGGTTTACGCGCCTACGGCCAATGGCACGAGCTATACGAAAGCCTCCGTCGAGCTTGCCCAAAAAGTGATGAATAATTTGTCTGCGCTTGGCTTGACCTATCGTGGCGTGTTTCAGATGACGGTTGGTGACGAATTTGCCGTTGTTCGCTGTGCTCGCGAGCAGGGGATTCCTGGCATCTTGATCGAGCATGGCTTTATTTCTAACTCGGGTGACGTTTGGAAATACTTTAGCGATGCTGGCTGCAAGCGTCTGGGGGAAGCTGACGCCGATGCGATTATTGCTCAGTTCCCGCGTTCTAGTTGGATGGATTACTCCGCTGTATTTGATGCTGACTATTACCTAAAGAATAATCCTGATGTCGCTAAATGGGCCAACAACGATAAGGACAAGGCCCTCCAGCATTTTATTAACTATGGCATGGCGGAGGGCCGCCGAGGCAACGAGGCGTTCGACGTCCAGAGCTACTACAACGAGTATCCCGACCTGAGGGCCGCGTACGGGACTAATATTTCTAAATACTATATTCACTATATGAAGTGGGGTAAAAGCGAGGGAAGACATGGTACGGGAACTTCTTCGCTAAAAGAGGCTGTCGTCACTATTGCTGGTATCGATTATTCTCCTGTTTATGATTTCAAGTTCTATCTTGATCACAACAGCGATCTTAAGAAGGCCTTTATTAAAACGACTGGCGCGGGCGTAATCATGGTTGACGACAATGCGGCCTTGCGCCACTTCGTCAGGTATGGCATGGCCGAGGGCCGCCGCGGCAACGAGGCGTTCGACGTCCGCAGCTACTACAACGAGTACCCCGACCTCCGCTCCGCCTATGGCACCGACACCGCCAAGCTCTACGGGCACTACCTGCGTTACGGCAGGGCCGAGGGACGCCGTGCCAACGGCTGCGACTCGCTGGAGGCCGCCCGCACGTCCCTCGACGGCGTGAACTACGCCCCGGTCTACGATTTCAGCTACTATATCGCCAGCAGCCCGGATGTGCTCTCCGCATATACGAAGAAGAGCGAGTGCGGCGCTCTTGTTGACGACGCGGCGATCCTTCGCCACTTCGTCAGGTGTGGCATGGCCGAGGGCCGCCGCGGCAACGAGGCGTTCGATGTTTATGGCTATAAAACTCGCTATATTGATCTTCGCAAGGCTTTCGGTAATGATTTGAAGGCTTACTATACTCATTTCCTAAAGTATGGATTAAAAGAAGGACGGGATGGGTCAAGCATGACGAGCTTTGAAGGCTATATCATGTCCCCCGCTTTTTCTTCATATGAAGATGCTTCGGCTCATTATGCAAGAACTGTAGGGGAGCAGGCTTACCCGGTCTCTGTTTATAAAAATAAAGGGGCTGCTACGGTTAAAGAGTTCTGCAAGATCCTCTATGAAGAAGCTGTGTCTGAAGGGGTTTGTCCCGAGGTCTTATATGCTCAGGTGATGAAAGAGACTGGGTATCTCAAATTTGGCAATTTGGTAAAAGCAGACCAATGCAATTTCGGTGGTATTGGAGCAACTGGTCACGGACATCCTGGCTATACTTTCGCAAACGTTAAGGAAGGTCTTAGAGCCCAAGTCCAGCATTTGAAGGCGTATGCTTCGACTGAACCGTTGAATAATCCGTGTGTTGACCCTCGTTTTCGTTTTGTCTCTAGGGGTTGTGCCCCGAAGACAACTGACCTTAACGGGCGATGGGCTGTTCCTGGAACTGGATACGGCGAGAGTTTAAATGCAATCGTCAAAGCCGTTATAGGTGACTAATTGATAGTGAATTGGTTTCGTCATGGATAAGATTTTTCTTCAAAACGAGTATAAAAAGATATTTTCCAGAATTGTTAATGGAGACAACATAACGGTATTGCGCTATGGGGATGGCGAACGTGCCATTATGACCGGCGAAAAGGTTGTAGCGCAGGAAGGCTGGTCTTCCGAGGGAGAGTCTCCTTTGGCTGTTGCGCTCCGAGAGAGTCTTAATTTCACTGACGACAACGTGTATTACGGGATATCATGTCCGTGCTGTGATAGACCTGCATATTACTGGTATTCAACTCGAATTGCCAGTAAGCAAATTACCTTTGCTAACTTGTTTGTGAATTCGAATTACCAGACATTCAAGTCTGATTTTCTGACATTAACTCGAGATGCAATTGTGATTGCAAATCATGCTGGAAAAAATAATCGAATTGGTAATTTGAATGTTCTGAAGTATTACGCGGTGGGGGATGACTGTATTTCCTGCTGGGAAGAGGAATGTGGATCGATAGTATCTAGAATTATTTCTGAATATGGAAGCCGAGACAATTTGCTTTATGTTGTTTCGGCGGGTCCTATGGCTGAACCGATAATTGCGGAGCTTTACAAACACAATCCTAATAACTGTTACATTGATTTTGGTTCTTCAATTGATATTTATATTCATGGATCGGACACTAGGCCATATTCAAAGCCGGGCACTGTTTATTCAAAACGAAACTGTTGGATGTTTGACCCGAATACAGCGGATTTTGATGTGTCCGTTGTTTTGACTACATATAAGAAACCAGAATCGCTGACTGAACAATTAGCGGCAATTGATAAGCAGACATTAAGGCCACGTGAGATCAGGCTTTTCAAGGACGCCATTGACGGTTTCTACTCCATTGATTTGAATGATGAGTTTTTGTCGTCATTTGATGATTGCTGCATTGCGAAATGCAATAGGGGAGTTTGGGGCCGATTTGATTATGCAAGAGAATGCAAATCAAAATATGTATGCCTCTTTGACGATGATACTATTCCAGGGGATTGTTGGCTGGAAAGCTGTCATTTTGAAATGATGCAACACGAGGGAATTTACGGCACGATTGGAATAGTGCTCGAGAATTCAAGTGGTTATCCGATTGACAAGCGTTCATACTATCGAGTCGGTTGGGCTGAACCCAACGAGCAGCTAATGGAAGTTGATTTCGTTGGTCACTCTTGGTTCCTTCCAAGAAGAGCCCTTGATTATATGTTCGAAAATACCGAGCAATTGCAACAGTATAAAGTTGCAGCGGAAGACATGACTCTTTCTGCTAAGGCCTTGCAATACGGGTTGTCAACTTTTGTCCCACCCCATCCATATGACAATAAAAGAGTTTGGGGTTCGGATAGCTCTCTTGCTATGCATTTTGGGCAGGCTAGCGGATCTCTCTCAATGAATGTCGGCAATTTAAGGAAAATGGAATCCGCTATCGTTGAGTTAACCAAGACCGGTGCATCCTTTCTCTTTCAGCGTAATCCAGGCCTCGTTAAGATGCAAAAAAGGTTTCTGAATAGGTATCACAATGTGGAACTGATGAAGCATTATTTAAAGGTCATCCATCGCAAGGTTTTCAGAAGAAATAAAGGATGAGTTTATATAGATGGCAAACAAAAATTCTAGAATCAAAAATGCTCTCCTCGCCTCATTGACTGGGGTGGGTGAACAACTCGCATCTTATGTTGGTGCGTTTATATTTCGAACAGTATTTTTGTATGTACTGAATGCCAACTATTTGGGAATATCGGCGCTATTTACAAACATATTGCAGGTGTTTTCCCTGACCGAGCTTGGTATCGGCTCGGTTATTGCATTTAATATGTATAAGCCAATTAAAGAATGCGATGATGAGGAATGCGCAAAGCTGCTCAATTTCTATAAAAGTGTCTACCGAGCAATTGCTTTAATTACTCTGCTTCTTGGAGCTTGTTTTTTTCCGTTTATCGATTCTGTTATCGCTGATCCCGGTAATATTCCGGATGATGTAAATCTTAGCGTAATCTATTGGCTTTTCGTATTTCAAAGTGTAACGAGTTACCTGTGCGTCTACAGGCAATCGCTACTCAATGCCGATCAAAAGGGTTATGTAATTTCCGCCGCTAACTCTATCTATAATATATGTTTAAATGTAATTAAAATTTTATTACTGATAGCTACTGCAAATTACACTTTTGTTCTTACTGCTGGAATTTTAATTTCCCTTGTTTACAACTTTGGCCTGTCTTGCTATAGCGCTAGGCAATATCCAGACATTATTGCGTTCAGGGATGCAAGGCTTAGCAACGCTAATAAGATTCGCATTTTTAAAGAGACTGGCGCATTAATGTGTCACAAAATCGGAGGAGTTGTTCTAAACAGCACTGACAGCATTATTCTCTCTTCTTTTATTGGCGTGGGGACAGTCGGTTTATATTCAAATTATCAGCTGATTTCATCTGCATTAGATTTGTTTTTAAATAAGGTTTTCGGTAGCTTTGTTCCGACAATTGGAAATGCCTTGATAGATGCGGGGGATTCTGAAAAACTTAAGTTGTATCAACGTCTTCGATTTATTAATATCTGGGCTGCGTCATTTTGCGCTTTGTGTTTTTATCTGTTGATTAATCCTTTTATTAAGATTTGGATCGGGGATAAATACTTATTGGATCAGGCTGTCGTTACGATTCTTTCCCTGCATTTTTTCTGGAATTCTTCAAGAATTATTAACGTTGGGTTCGTAAATGCTTCTGGCTTGTTTGTTAAAGATAAAATCAGACCTTTAATTCAGGCTGTTTTGAATCTAGTTATTTCCGTCTATGCCGTCATTCATGTTGGTATTGCTGGCGTTTTCATCGGCACTTTTCTTAGCACGCTCTTTACAAGTGCTTGGCGTGAGGGCGTTGTTTTGTACAAATATTTATTCCACTGTAGTTGTGTTGATTATTTTAAATGCTATTTAGGTTGGTTTTTTGTTTCGCTTATGCCCGCAATCGGGCTTCATATCTTGTTTTCATATATTCCAGATTCGCTGTTGGGTTTTGTAATTAGATTGGTAATTGCTGTCGCGGCGATAAATTTTTATTTTTGGATTGTGTTCAGGAAAACAGAATCATATTTATATATGAAACAACTCTTAAGTTCTATGACTAAGCGTGCTTTTACTAGATAGGCATCTTGATTGTGGCGTCCACAAATCGCGAGGCTGGGTATTTGCTCGCTTGAGCACTGTTGAATATGCGATATGACACTGCCGTTATTGCGCCTGAGCACCAGCGCCGATATGGGCCGTAGTGTTTTTTGCATTCGTCTGCTCCATTAGTATCGGTCTGAACTTCGAATGAAGTTTGTCGAGTAGCTAATCGTTGACCATGGGCAGGTCGTGTGCGCTGTATTTGCGGGCGACCTGCCCAGCGATCTGAAGTTCTCAAGTGCAAACACCCATTCAGCAGTGTTAAGGACGCGGATTCTCTGCTCAATATGCTCGCCTTACTCGATTTGGAGTCCCAGTTTCGGATGTCGCCGAAATCAGGGCGCCAATCTATAAAGCCCTCCCGATATCATGAGAAAAACTTGAACGCCGATATTTAAAATCCATGCAGTGGGCAGTTCATAAAGCTGGCAGAGATGGGATGCCACAATAGAGCGTATGCAAGCATGTGGATCGCACTAATTGACCAATCATATTTACGTCCGACCGCTATTGAAGTCCTAGAACGCCCGCGATGCGCTCGCTCGCATGCCCGTCGCCGTAGGGATTCGACGCATGACTCATGGCCTCGTACTCGGCCTGATCGGAGAGTAGGCGGCTGAACTCACGGTAGATAACATCCTCTTCGGTGCCGACGAGCTTCAGTGTGCCGGCGGCCACGCCCTCTGGGCGCTCGGTGGTGTCGCGCATGACGAGCACCGGCTTGCCCAGGCTAGGCGCCTCCTCCTGGATGCCGCCCGAGTCGGTGAGGATGAGGTGGCTCGCGGCCATGAAGTTATGGAAGTCGAGCACCTCGAGCGGGTCGATGATGTGCAGACGGTCGAAGCCGTCGAGCTCCTCGTGCGCCGCCTTGCGGACGAGCGGGTTCATGTGGATGGGGTAGATCGCCTTGGTGTCGGGGTGCTCCTCCATCACGCGGCGGATGGCGCGGAACATGCGGTGCATGGGCTCGCCAAGGTTCTCGCGGCGGTGGGCCGTGATGAGGATGAGGCGGGAGCCCTCAGCCCACTCGAGCTCGGGATGAGTATAGCCCTCGCGCACGGTGGTGCGAAGCGCGTCGATTCCGGTGTTGCCGGTGACCCAGATCCTGGACTCAGGCTTGCCCTCACCGAGCAGGTTCTGCTTGCTCGCCTCCGTGGGGGCGAAATAGTACTCGCTCACGATGTCGACCGCCTGGCGGTTGAACTCCTCCGGCCAGGGGCTGTAGATGTCGTGCGTGCGCAGGCCGGCCTCGACATGCCCCACGGGGATCTGCAGGTAGAAGCATGCGAGCGCAGCGGCGAAGCTGGTCGTGGTGTCGCCGTGAACCAGAACGACGTCGGGCCTCTCGTCCTCGAGAACGGCCTTGAGCTTGACCAGCACGTCGCACGTAACGTCGAACAGCGTCTGGCCCGGCTTCATGATCGCAAGGTCGTGGTCGGGAGTCACGTCGAAAACTCGAAGGACCTGGTCGAGCATCTCGCGGTGCTGGCCTGTCACTGTCACGACGGTCTCGAACTCATCTCTGCGCGCCCTAAGCTCGTTGACAAGCGGGCACATCTTGATGGCCTCCGGGCGGGTGCCGAAGACGAGCATTATCTTATTTCGGGTCATTTTCACTCCTTTGGGTAATTCTCTAATTGGCATGTTAAGAATTGCTCATTTCTTTCTTGGTTTTGATGGATGGGTAACCATCGAATTGCTGAATGGCGCACAAGGGTTGTGAGCGGCGCCACAATGCCCTAGTCTACGCCTAAATGCTGCATTATAAATAATGGCCGCTCAATGCAACCAATTATTGCGTCCACGTTTGAGCTAAAGCATTGACTTAAACAGATTGACGATATTTTTATTACCGGTCTGAAAGGAGCCGACTCCAAACTCTGCACCTTTTTTTGCTATATCTTTTGATTCTGCCGGATGATTTATTGCCCAGCGAATTTTGACCGAAAGGTCTTCGGAACCTTCGTAGAGAAGTCCCCTTCCGTTGGCGAGAAGCTCTGCGGTGCAGCTGTTGTTATTCCCAATTACTAAACAGCCTGACATCAGTGCCTCAACGGTGGTTCTTCCAAATGACTCTGATCGAGAACAGTTTAATGCAATATCAGATTCGAGTAGTTTATATTTGGCTTCCGAGTCAAATGAATTGTCTGTAAGTAGATTAGCTAGGGAATGTTTCTGAGTATAGTCGTGCATTTCGGCAACATAGGCTTCGTCCAGGTCTTTGCCAATTAATGTTAAATGAATTGGAAGATCTCTTAATTGAGACAAGGCCTTTATTGCGTCCATTTGTCCCTTGTCGGGCTTTTTGTTTCCGATAAGGATTATTCTTGTTATATCTGTAGAAAACAAGTCGCTTTGTCGCTCGTGCCTAGGTTCCTCCATTGAATCGTAAATAACAATTGAGTTGTTCAGATGCTCTGAATAAAAGTTATCTATTACTTTAGAGACTGCTATGCACTTGCTTGCGTTAGAAAGCAGCCAATAAGAAAAACTCTTGCAATAGAAGTCATAAGAGGTTGGTTGGCCGTTGAATTCGCGCAAGTGCCATATAAGTGGAATATTGAGAATGTGAGCAGAAATGGACCCTGCATATACGGCAGTTGTATTTATGTGGACTAAATCAACTTTATGCTTCCGGAGAAAATGATAGATATGTACTTCTTGAATTAAATTAATGACGATCTTAATCAGGAAAATAGCTGAGGATTTTAGTTTTGGTTCTGAGCGATGATGCCGCCAAGGTAAATAATGAATGATGTCGGTCTCGACTCCCATTGAATTTAGCTTTTCCTGTAATTCGCCCTTATAGGGAAGGAGAACGTAAGGGTTGATTCCGTTCTCAATTTCATACTTAATAAGGTCGACAAGGCATAGTTCAGCTCCCCCATCGAGTTTTCCAGAAGAAGAAATATGCACAACTTTCATTATCGTCTCTCTGCTTAGGTCATGCGAACTGTTTATAAATTAAATAATACTTATTTGATTCGATTCTAGTTGTGATGAGTTCTTGTAAGGTCGATTTACATAATAAGAAGAGCTAATTACAGGCAGTACCTTTAATTCTACCAGCATCATAATTGCGTCACTGATGCCTTATATAGTGTCATTGTGATTCAATTGCGTATGGATTTATTTGAGGAGTGAGGCTTCTGTCCTCTCGCGTTGCATGTTGGGGTTTATGGGTTTGAATATGGGTCGAATCACTTCTTGCAAAGAATGCGCTTCTTTTGCTTATGTGACCAATCTCCTGTCTGGAGACTAAAATTATGTAAATACGACCGCTGTCGGTCTGTGCTACTTATTTTCCCGATGATATTTGAAAGGCTATAACTAATGGCATGCAATGATTTAAAGTGCTATGCGGTAATTTTTGCTGGTGGCGTT
Source organism: Collinsella sp. AM10-26 (assembly GCF_003472525.1). NCBI lineage: Bacteria > Bacillati > Actinomycetota > Coriobacteriia > Coriobacteriales > Coriobacteriaceae > Collinsella > Collinsella sp. AM10-26. Next base: position 163,510 of record NZ_QRMC01000006.1, on the reverse strand, counting down.
GGGTCACGTATGCGTGGCGCTAAAGTTCCCAAGCAGTTTTTGGAGTTGGGCGGAAAGTCTATTATCGCTCATACCATCGACCATTTTGAAAAGCATCCTATGGTTGCAGGTGTCGTTGTCGTTTGTGTTGCCTCGGGTATGGACCATATGCGCGAAATTGTCGAGGACGCTCATTACTCCAAGGTCTTGTCGATTGTTCCAGGTGGCAAGACGGGTCAGGATTCCATCTTTAATGGTCTTTCTGAGCTTAAACGGCTTGGCGTAACGGATAAGGATTCTATTGTTTTGATTCACGACGGCGTTCGGCCACTTATTGATGAGCAGACTATCTCTGCGTGCATCGATTCCGTTTCCCAGTATGGTTCTACCGCAACGGTCGCCTCTTCGCCTGAAACGATTATCGAGGAGGAGAATGGCGTGGTAGAACGCGTCGTCGACCGTTCGCGTTGCAAGCTCGCGCGTGCTCCCCAGGGCTTCAAGTTTAATGATATTTATGCCGAGCACCTCCGCGCACGCAAGGAGGGCAGACATGATTTCATCGATTCAATCTCGCTTATGGCTCATTATGGCCACAAGGCCCATACGGTTGAGGGACCTGCGGACAATATTAAGGTGACCACGCAGCGCGATTTCTTTGCGTTTAAGGGGTTTGTTGACTACAAGGAAATGGAGCAGCTATGGCCGCTGTAGATGAGTATTTGTTTGATCGAGCTGCGAAGATTGCCGCCGAGGTCGATCTTCCCTGGGCTGAGCTGGACGGTAAGACCGTTTTGGTGACAGGATCAACGGGGTTAATTGGTTCGCAGGTTGTGAGGACTCTGCTCTCTAGAAACGATCACGTTGATGCCGGCATCAACGTGGTTCTGCCCGTTCGAAATAATAAAAAAGCGCAGGCTCTGTTTGGCGACCGAAGTGACGTTTCTGTTCTGGAATGGTCGCTTGGCGATGAGCTTATGGGTTCCGAGCACGTGGATTATGTAGTCCATGCTGCCTGCGGAACATCAAGCAAGAGCTTCCTCGAGACTCCCGCCACGACGATTATGCAGATTGTTCATGGTGGGGAGGCTGTACTGAGGTACGCTTGCTCTGTAGATGCGAAGAAGGTGCTGTTCCTCTCTACTATGGAGGTTTACGGCGAGGTCGAAGGTGTGGCTACTGAGGATAACCTTGGTAAACTGGACCCCATGGTCGTTCGCAACAGCTATCCCGAGGCCAAACGTCTTGTCGAGTGCCTGTGTGCTTCGTATGCCACTGAGCACGGTGTCCCTTCGGTTGTTATGCGTTTGGCTCAGACGTTTGGCGAGGGTGTCCATCACGACGACATGCGAGTGTTTGCCGATTTCGGTCGTCATGCCATTGACGGCAAGGACATCGTCTTGTTAAGTGATGGCCTTAAGCGCAACGGTTACCTTTCGGTCGATGACTCTGTGCGCGCTATTTTGATTGCATTGGTTAATGGTCAATCGGGTGAAGCGTATAACGCTGTTAACGAGGATGCGTATTGCAGCATTAGGGAAATGGCACAGCTGGTTCTTGACCAGTTTGGCGCTGAGGGTACGCAGGTCCGCAGAGAGTTTGACCCCGAGCGCGAGGCGACGTTCAGGAAGGCCTCTGACCTCATGCTCGATTCATCTAAGCTCAAGGCGTTGGGCTGGGAGCCCAACGATTCGCTTTCTGATATGTACCGTGCCATGATTGATTGCTGGAGCGTTCATGACTAACGAGATAGCGCGAAAGCCGTCCGTCCTTGTGATGATGGCCACTTATAACGGTGAGAAGTATGTTGCTGAACAAATTGATAGCATCCTTGCTCAAGAAGGCGTGAATGTCACGCTCTTGATATCGGATGACGGCTCGAGTGATAGTACGCCGTCGATTTGCAGCCGTTATGCCCAAGATATGCCTAATGTTCAATTTGGCGTCAATGAGAAAAACAAGGGTCTCGCTCGAAACTTTATGGACATGCTTTACTGTGCTGATGCAACGTCCTTCGACTTTTTTGCGTTCTCAGATCAAGATGACTATTGGATGCCCAATAAGCTTGGAAAGGCAATTGAGGCAATTAGTTCAGCTGGCGAGGGCCCTCGCCTGTATTACAGTGACGTGTGCAATGTTGATGAGCACCTAAATGGCGGGTCTAGAGAATACGGCGCCTTTGCTTCGCATGCAAACTCTTTAGGGTTGTTACTGACTGTAAATTGGGCGTCCGGATGCACGATGGTGTTCAATTCGGCTTTTGCGTCTGTCCTTCAACGTTATGTGCCGCCGGATTGGCCTCGTATTCATGATGGCTGGGTTCACTTAGTCGCTAGAGTGCTTAATGCTCAAGTTCCCGATCTTGAGCATGCTTACATTAAGCGCCGCATCTCGGGCCAAAATCAGGTTGGCGAGCGTGGGCTAAACAGTTTGAGCGGCAAGCGTATAAAGATTATTGCTAGCTCGCTTCTGTCGCCCTCCGAGCATGGCCTTACTGAAGCAGCGTCGCTTTTGCTTGATGGCTATGCCGACAGCATGAGTTCTGAGGACAAAGAACTCGTATCTTGCTTCGTTGATGGACGTCATAGCATTGTGAAGCGTTTAGGTATGATGTTTAATCCAGCTTTTGCGCAACCGTTTCCGCTTGAAAACATTATGTTTAAAGGCAAGATGCTTCTAAACGTCTATTAATCCTGTGACAATTTGAGCTCTTTTACGTAGTGCACTCCCGCTCGACGCTTTTCTTTGGGCGGGAGCTGCATATAGTTGCCGTAATGCTTTGTTAGATAGCCATCCCAGTCGGCAAACGTTTTGTATTGCTTGCCAGCAAACTCAATGAGGGCAAGGTCATGCAGTCTTGCGAGTTCCTCGGTCTCAACTTCAATACTGTAAGCTCCGCCAAATGGCATAGCATAGTGGCACGAGTCGTCTTGATCGTAAGTACGCATTGCTTTGTCAATTTTACTGATAATCCAGTGTTGGGGAATGAGGAGACACAAGGCCTTTGCCACATAATAGGCAGCCTTTTGTATTCCGCCCTTATTTTGAGGAAACTTATATCCACATTTGACGATATATAGGTTCTTGAGGAACGAAACCTTACGATATTGTTTAATGCGTTCGGTCGAATCGTTCGAAACTCGATCATAGGGGAAAATATCAATCCATACGCCCTGTGACATGGCGATATGAGAAGAGTAGGTTTCTGAATACACCGTTCCTTTTTTGCGGATCTTGCCAAAAACAAGGCCGCAATTAGGCTCGGTGTTCATGTCTTGGAATATAAAGCCATCGCTCAGTTCGGTTTTACAGGCTTGTGCAAAGCGGTCGTAGTCTTCGCGGAGCATGCCAACATCAATGTCGTCGTCCCATGGAATAAATCCCTTATGGCGTGCGGCGCCCAAACAAGTTCCGCCCGAGAGAAAATAGTCGATTCCATTTGCATCGCAAATGCGGACAAATTCATCGAGCATCGCGAGTTCGATTCTCTTGAGCTGCTGCAACTGGTCGTTCGTGATGTCCATACGTTCCTTCTAATGTTGGGGCCAATAATTACCGTATGGCGAGAATTGGCCTTGTTAATTCATTGATACGAGAGCTAATCTCACGATCTTATTTAGATAACTTGCTGAGCAAAAGAGAAGCCTAAACGAATATGCAATCGACCGCAAAATGTTTCGTTCGCTTAGAGAGTTCAGCAAACCATTAAAAGTGTTATTGGCTTGTTCGTAACGTGTCGCTTTGCTTTCTGAATAGCTCGAATTCACGTATTGCTTAGCTTCTCGAGGGTTGGCGACTTCGTGGCGCCTATAAGCTTTGGTGATATATCGCTGGTAGAGAAACTGTCTATAAAGCGATGTGCGAGAAATACTGCCGGCAGTCATGCGGTATTTAAGGACGATGCTGTCGCAGTTCGCTATCCTTGCTCCTGATAGAGAGGCCCGCAGTAAAAAGTCATAGTCCTCGCAAAGTGGAATCGTTCGATAAGATTGTTGGAACAGCGTTTTTTTGCCAAACCAAGTTGGATGCGGGACGCAATTGTTCCAACGCAATGCGCGAGCTACTGATTCGGGATTCACGGGTGGCTGAGGAATGTCGTATAAGTCGTTGCCGTCCTCGTCGACAACGGTCATGCGCCCACCAATGAGGTCAAGATCGTGTTCTGTTAGAAAGGTAAGTTGCGTTTTGATGCGGTTTGGCATGGAAATATCGTCTGCGTCCATGCGACAAATATACTGCCCTTTTGCCATGTCGAGTGCTCGATTGAGAGAAGCAACGAGACCAAGATTTTCCTGGTTTTGAATCACCGTAATCCTCGAGTCCTCCTGTTGTTTTTTGTTTAGAAGTGCCCGTACTGCATGATTTTCCGGGCAATCAATAACAACCAGAAGTTCAAAATCGCGATAGGTTTGATTGAGTATCGAATCGAGAGAAGATTCGACCAGAGCAGGATCTTCTTTATAGGTGGACATGATGACAGAGACGTTTGGCATACGGGTTCTCTCGACCGGCGGGACATGCAATGATGAACGTTTGAGCAGACGTCCAAACGTTGGTTATTATAGGATTATTGCAAATCGAATGCTATGAGGGCCGGCTGTCGCTCCTCTTTGCTTGGGGCTGTCCGGTGAATAGATGGGGTGATGCGGGAATGGCGACGACGACCCGCCATAATTACGATTCAGTTGATGCTGCCAAATTTGTATTAAGCATTTTTGTGGTTGCGATTCACGTGCGCCCCTTTGATGCTTATGCGGTTTATTTTCGCCCAATACTCAGAGCCGCCGTTCCTCTATTCTTCTTAATGACATCTTATTTTTTCTTTAATCATCATAAGAACTTAAGCGGTCTTGAGGAGCGCGTTCTACATATTGAAAAATATGTTTCCCGAAATCTTCGTCTCTATCTGTTTTGGATGTTGATCTTTTTGATACCGACCATTAGGTATCGTCAGTGGTTTTCGAGCGGCATTCTCAACGGATTTGTCTTGTGGGCTCGGTCTTTCTTTACGGGCAGCACCTTTATTGCTTCTTGGTTTATTATGGCTGCCGTTATTGCAACTGTTTTGGTTGCCGTGCTTTCGCGATATCTTTCTAACAGAAGCCAACTGCTTTTCTCGTTAATGTCTTTTTGCGTTTGCTGTTTGATGAGCAACTATGGAAACACTGCGTATGTGCAGGCCCATATGAGTGTTTTTGTCCAATCTGCTGGATTTAGCTACAACAGTTACTGGGTTGCCCTCTTTTGGGTTGTTGTTGGGAAGATGCTTGCGGAGCGGTCGCAAGACAAGGCATTGAGCGCAAAGACGCTGTCACTTCTGGGCCTTGTCGGCATTATTTCGCTTTATGCTGAGCAAATATTGATAGTTTCGCATGGCTGGGCGGTTGCGGACGACTGCTATTTCTCGCTTCCACTGCTCTGCGTCCCGCTGTTTCTCTTGTTGCTTCGCTTTGATGTTCGGATTGGACATGTCCGTTTCTTACGTTGTGCGAGCACTGTGACCTTTTGTTTGCACGCAAATCTTCAGTTCATTCTGAATGATTATTGCCATGTTAACGTTAGCCAAAACGCTATGTTTGCTATCGTGCTAATTGCATCGTGGGCCTTAACGTTTTCAATTCTTAAACTTGAGAAATTGCCGCATTTGCGGTGGCTTAGGTATAGTCACTAATATTTTCGTTATTATGATTTGGATATCAATCAAACGTTATGAGAGCCCGTTTTGAAGACACTGATTATTATTCCTGCTTATAACGAAGAGGAGTCTCTCGAGTCTACGGTCACTAGGCTGACCGCAACTGTTCCCGATGTTGACTACCTTGTCGTTAACGACGGTTCCATTGATGGGACTGTCCAAATTTGCCGAGACAATGGATATCCGTTTTTGGACCTGCCCTGCAATCTTGGCCTTGCGGGTGCGTTCCAAGCGGGTATTAAATATGCTTATCGGCATGGGTACGACTGCGCTATTCAGTTTGATGCTGATGGCCAGCATTTGCCTCAGTATATCCACGACTTGGAACAGGCGTTACAGACGAGCGATATTGTAATTGGTTCGCGATTTATTGATCAGCCCAAGGATAACTCGCTGCGCATGTTTGGCAGTAATATCATTCAAGGAGCCATTAAGCTCACGACCGGTCAAGATATTCATGACCCCACGTCGGGAATGCGTGCTTTTAATAAACGCATGATCAAACTGCTCGCCCTTGGTCTCAATATGGGTCCAGAGCCCGACACCGTTTCGTACCTCATCCGTGCCGCTCATGCCAAGGTTGTCGAGGTGCCGGTTCAGATGGCCGAGCGCGAGGCGGGGGAGAGCTACTTTAACTGGAAGTCGTCCGCCAAGTATATGCTTCGCATGACTTTATCTATTCTGTTTATCCAGTTCTTCCGTAAAAGCTTGGAGGGCGATGCTGCATGACGCTGCCGCTTCGTATTACGCTGTTTGCAGCATCCTTGCTCACGTTTGGTTATATGACCGTTAAGATTCGTGATTCCAAGATGCGTCTTGAGGATTCTCTGTTCTGGTTCTGCTTTTCTGCTTTGTTGCTGCTTGTCAGCATTTTCCCCCAGGTGTTTTTCTGGCTTTCCAATCTTGTCGGCACCATGGCGCCTTCGAACTTCGTTTTCCTATTCTTCATCTTCGTCTTGCTCATTGTCTGCTTTAGGCTGAGCGTTCGTCTTTCTCAGCTCGATACAAAGCTTCGCGAGCTTACCCAGCAGTTGGCGATCGAAAAGTTTGAACGTCGTCATAATGACGAGAGCCATGCGAAAAGAGGCTAATTCATGAAAGGCATTATCCTCGCAGGCGGGTCCGGCACCCGCCTGTACCCGCTCACGCTCGTGACCTCCAAGCAGCTGCTGCCGGTCTACGACAAGCCCATGATCTACTACCCGCTGTCCACCCTCATGCTGGCGGGAATCCGGGACATCCTGGTCATCTCCACGCCGACCGACCTCCCCAACTTCGAGCGCCTGCTCGGGGACGGCTCGCGCTACGGCGTGAACCTCTCCTACGCCGAGCAGCCGAGCCCCGACGGCCTGGCCCAGGCCTTCACCATCGGCGAGGGCTTCATCGACGGCGAGCCGTGCGCCCTGGTTCTCGGCGACAACATCTTCTACGGCAACGGCCTGTCGCGCCACCTGACGCGCGCCGTGCAGAACGCCGAGTCGGGCCGCGCCACGGTCTTCGGCTACCACGTGGACGACCCCGAGCGCTTCGGCGTCGTGGAGTTCGACCGCGAGGGGAGGGCCGTCTCCATCGAGGAGAAGCCCGCCGAGCCCAAGAGCTCCTACGCCGTCACCGGCCTGTACTTCTACCCGGGCGACGTCGCCGCCAAGGCACATGAGGTCAAGCCGTCCGCCCGCGGCGAGCTGGAGATCACCGACCTCAACCGGATGTACCTGGGGGAGGGGACGCTGTCCGTGGTGACGCTCGGCCGCGGGTACGCGTGGCTGGACACCGGCACCATGGAGAGCCTGCACGAGGCCGCGGAGTTCGTCCGCGCCGTGGAGCACTCCCAGGACCTGCCCGTGTCCGTGCCCGAGGAGATCGCCTGGGAGAACGGCTGGATCACGACCGCCGAGCTCGAGGAGGCCGCGAAGGCCTACGGCAAGTCGGTCTACGGGCGGCACCTCAAGAAGGTCGCCGCCGGCGAGATTGTCAACAGCCCGCGCGAGTACTAGGAACAAGGAGATTCGAACATGGCAGAGGAGACCTTCTCCCCCAGGAACATCATCGTCACGGGCGGCTGCGGCTTCATCGGCAGCAACTTCGTGCACTACGTGGTGGACAACCACCCCGGGGTGCACGTGACCGTCCTGGACAAGCTGACCTACGCCGGCAACCCCGAGAACATCGCCGGGCTGCCCGCCGACCGCGTGGAGCTCGTCGTGGGCGACATCTGCGACGCCGCGCTGCTGGACCGCATCGTCCCGGGCCACGACGCCATCGTCCACTACGCCGCCGAGAGCCACAACGACAACTCCATCGCCGACCCGGAGCCCTTCCTGCGCACCAACGTCGAGGGCACCTTCCGCCTGCTGGAGGCCGTCCGCAAGCACGGCGTCCGCTACCACCACGTCTCCACCGACGAGGTCTACGGCGACCTCGCACTCGACGACCCGGCGAAGTTCACCGAGGAGACGCCGTACCGCCCGTCCTCCCCGTACAGCTCGACCAAGGCGTCCTCCGACATGCTCGTGCGCGCCTGGACCCGCACCTACGGCCTGCGCGCCACGATCTCCAACTGCTCCAACAACTACGGCCCCTACCAGCACGTGGAGAAGTTCATCCCCAGGCAGATCACCAACATCATCGACGGCGTGCGCCCCAAGCTCTACGGCCGCGGCGAGAACGTCCGCGACTGGATCCACACCGAGGACCACTCCAGCGCCGTCTGGGACATCCTGACCAAGGGCCGCATGGGGGAGACCTACCTCATCGGTGCAAATGGCGAGAAGAACAACATCACGGTCCTGCGCATGATCCTGGAGGCCATGGGCCGCGACCCCGAGGACTTCGACTGGGTCGCCGACCGCCCCGGCCACGACCGCCGCTACGCCATCGACAGCACGAAGCTCCAGCGCGAGCTGGGCTGGAGGCCTGCCCACACCGACTTCGCGGAGGGGCTCAAGCAGACGATCGACTGGTACGTGGCCAACGAGTCCTGGTGGCGCCCGGCCAAGGAGGCCACCGAGGCCCGCTACCGCGCCCAGGGCCAGTAAGGAGGGGGTAGATCTATGGCAGACATCGCATTCGGGAAGGACCTCTCCGTCACCGAGACCGGCATCGGGGGCCTGAAGGTCGTCGACCTCGCCGTCCACGGCGACTCGCGCGGCTGGTTCAAGGAGAACTGGCAGCGCGCCAAGATGACCGCCCTGGGCATCCCGGACCTCCGCGTCGTCCAGAACAACGTCTCCTACAACGACAGCCGCGGCGTCACCCGCGGCATCCACGCCGAGCCCTGGGACAAGTTCATCTCCGTGGCCCGCGGCAGCGTATTCGGCGCCTGGGTGGACCTGCGCGAGGGCAGCGAGACCTACGGGAAGGTGTTCACCTGCACGCTCGACCCGTCCAGGGCCATCTACGTCCCGCGCGGCGTGGGCAACTCCTTCCAGGCCCTGGAGGACGGCACCGCCTACACCTACCTGGTGGACGCCCACTGGTCGCTGGAGCTCAAGAGGACCTACACCTTCGTGAACCTCGCCGACCCCGAGCTCGCCATCGAGTGGCCGATCCCGCTCGACCAGGCCACCGTCTCCGAGGCGGACAAAAACCACCCGATGCTCAAGGACGTCGTCCCCATGGCGCCCAGGCGCACCCTCGTCACCGGCTGCAACGGGCAGCTGGGACATGCGGTGCGCGAGCTCGCCGAGGAGCGCGGCGTCGCCAAGGACTTCGACTTCTGCGACATCGACACCTTCGACATGTCCGACCCGGACGCCTACGCACAGTACGACTGGTCGCTCTACGGCACCGTGATCAACTGCGGCGCCTACACGGCCGTGGACAGGGCGGAGACCCCCGAGGGGCGCGTCGCCGCCTGGAAGGCCAACGCCACCGGCCCGGCGCTGCTCGCCCGCACCTGCGCCGGGCACGGGATCACCCTGGTCCACGTGTCCTCCGACTACGTCTTCGACGGCACCGCGGAGGTGCACACAGAGGACGAGCCCCTCAGCCCGCTGTCCGTCTACGGCCAGACCAAGGCCGCCGGCGACATCGCCGTGGCCGGGTGCCCGCGCCACTACATCATGCGCAGCTCCTGGGTCATCGGCGAGGGCCGCAACTTCGTCAAGACGATGAAGGGCCTGTCCGACCGCGTCGCCGACCCCGAGGACAAGCTCGAGCGGGTCACCGTGGTCGACGACCAGCTGGGCCGCCTGACCTTCACGCGCGACATGGCGGAGGCCATCTTCCACGTGCTGGGGACGCAGGCCCCCTACGGCACCTACAACTGCACCGGCTCCGGCGCGGTCAGGTCCTGGGCCGACATCGCCCGCGCCGTCTTCGAGGCCGCCAACGGCAACGGCGACAAGGTGGTCCCGGTCAGCACCGCCGACTACTACGCGACCGCCGCCGGTCCCGTTGCCTCGCGCCCGACCCACTCCGCTCTCGACCTGTCCAAGCTCGAGGCATCTGGCTTCCATATGCCGGATTGGGACAACTCTCTTTCTTTGTATTTGAAGTCTTTGTAATCGTTATTTACGGTGTTTAGCGTTATGAATCCATCTTGGCTTTATTATTTTCTAGACCTTTGTATTGCTGCCGCGCTTCTTTATGGGCCCGGTTCTGTTGCTTTCCGTTTTGCCGGATTTAGGCTGGAAGCATCAATTTGTCTTGCTCCGAGTTTCTCACTTTCGGTGTTTGTTGTTGTTGGCATTTTGCTTGGGCTTGCCGGTATTAATGTTAGCAACGTTAAGTTCCTTCTGATATGTCTACTCGTTACCCTGGTTTTACTTATTGTTTCCGGTGTATTCTCGCGACTTTGCGAAAGAAATCGACTGCCACATGTGCAGCATGACTCTCAAAACGGGCCAACTTTCTCTCTTATTGCGCTTTATTTGCTCATCGCAGCAATATTTGTCACGGTGCTCTTCATACTTCCGATCGATGGTCCTTACTCTTTTTCAACGTCAAATGATTCGAGCGCTCATCTAGATTTTATTAGGGTATTTGTCGAATCTGGTACCTATTCGACTCTGCATGTGTCACAAGATGTAAATCTTGTACCGCTTTCCGGATTTTATCCTGCGGCTTACCATGTCTTTTGCGCAGCTCTTACCGCGTTACCTGGTTGCACGGTTACTATGGCATCTAACATTGCTGTTGTTGTAATTTGTGGAGCGGTTTATCCCCTTGGATCACTTCTAGTCTGTTCGCGTCTTTTTGGTTCTAGAGCCCTTGAGACACGTGTGGGGGCCCTTGCTTGTGTCGGAAACGTTGGTTTTCCGTGGGCCTTTTTGGTTTGGGGCCAGCTCGCTTCAAACTTGCTGGCTTTTGCTTTGGTTCCTGCATTTGTTTTTCTATTTTGGGAACTTCTTTTCCCTCTCGAGAATCGGTCCTTTGTCAAGGTATTCGTCTCATTATCTGTTGTGTTTTTTGCTATGGCGATTGCTCAACCAAATGCTGTATTTACGGGCGGAATTTTCTGTATTCCAATCATTTTTTGTTTTGTTCGTGACCGGATTTTAGTTATGAATCCGAGCCTTCGCAAATCGCATTTCTCTAGATCTTTCTTATCTTTTCTGCTAGTAGTTAGTTTTGTTCTTGCTATCTGGACGCTTCTGTATCTATCTCCTTTCTTGAGCGGCATAGTTCATTTCAATTGGTCCAATGATGCATCTCTGGCTCAAGCCTTCGCTTCCGCTCTTGAACTCAAATATGGTGGAATGTTTGAAATTCAGTATCTAGTCGCTCCGCTTCTGCTCCTGGGATTCTTTCTTTCCTTTATGCGTTCTTCGGTTAAATACGTCAGCTGGCTCTATCTTATTTGTACGTTCCTTTTTATTGCTTCGTATACTAAGGACTTCCCGCTTCAAAGCTATTTTTCCGGTTTTTGGTACACGGATTATTATCGAGTGGGTGCTATGGCAGCGATGTGTTCAACGCCGCTTCTCTGTGTTGCTTATTCTTCCATCGCGCGTGCTTTCATTCGTCTAGTCCAACGTTATGCGCGCGTCCTTCGTGTCTCGTTTTGTTTTGCCGGATCGCTTGTTTTTCTTTATTTTCTTTTGTTGCCTAGTTTCCAGCTGGCAGACGGTTCTTGGTTTGATACGCCTTTCGGCTCTATTAAGAGCAACGTAGAGCGAACCTATTCAATGAACAACCTTGAGGGAATTGATGCTGAAGAGTGGGATTTTATTGGCAAATGCATTCCCATCGTTAAAGACGATGTAGTTATTAATTTGCCTTTTGATGGGAGCGGCATGTTGTACGGATCAGCTGGCATGAATGTGGTTTATAGAAACATAAAAGCTAATCCTAGCAACCAATCTGATAAGCCTATCCGCATGGGTTTGTGCAATTTCGCGGCAGACAAGCGTGTTTCGGACTGTGTCCGAAATCTGAACGCTAAGTACGTTCTAATACTTGATAGTAATTCTCCTTCGGGCTCCATCATTCCGTATGTGCCTCATGAGAGAAAAGATTGGTCCGGTATTTTTGATATTACCGAGAACACTCCCGGTTTTGAACTCGTTCTTAGCCAAGGGGACATGTGTTTGTATAAGATAGACGTCAATGACTTGGTTTCATGACCCGTTCTGGAGTGCTGAATGACTGATATTAAAATTGCCGTAGCTTGTCATAAACCTTCCGAGCTCCCGCATAACCCCCTTTATGTTCCCGTTCAGGTTGGGTCTGCTATCGCGCCCCGGCGTATGGAGGGCATTGCTCATGATGATGAGGGCGATAATATTTCCGCTAAGAATGGCTCGTACTGTGAGTTAACTGCTCAGTATTGGGCCTGGAAAAATCTTGACGCCGACTATCTTGGTCTTTGCCACTACCGTCGTTTCCTAACTTTTTCTGATGGTGATTTCGAGTTCACTAAGCGCAATCAAGTTGAAGCGGGTTTTCTCGATTCATTCAACATGGATCGCTTTGGCCTTGAAGATGCGAGCGAAATGGCCTCGGTGATCGAGCGGTATGACTGCGTGGTTGGTCTGCTTGAAGATGTTAGCGGTCTTTCAACTCCTAAAGGAAAACAGAAAACGGTTTATAAGCACTGGGCTGCCCATGATCGAGACTTGATTAACGTCAACGATCTTGACCAGATGATCAAGATCGTTGACGAGTTTTATCCCGAGTATTCAGACGACCTTCATTTGTACCTCGAAGATAAGTGGTTCCTTGGTTATAACTGTTTTGTTATGAAGAAGGACCTATTCAATAAGATGTGCCATTTTGAGTTCGATGTTCTTTCGAGGCTTGAGGCACTTGTCGATTTGTCTCATTACAACCAGATGCGTTCGAGGATCTTTGGCTTTATGGCCGAGATTCTCTACAGTGTGTTCATTTTTCATATTGAAAAGAACGGTGCACATGTTAAGCATGTTCCACTTGTTTACTTCAATGTTACTGAACCGCTTGATAGTCTTCGCCTGAAGCCTGTCGAAAACGCAATCCCAATTGTTTTTAACGCTGTTGAACGTGATTTTGATGCATCGATAATCGATGTTACGCTTAGGTCATTCATAAAGGCCAACTCGGGCTCTGCTGTTCTGTATGACTTAATTGTTTTGGGTCGTGAACTTTCTGCTTTCGTTAAAGCTGAAATTAATCGTAGCTGTGAAGCCGCTGATAATTTTAGTGTTCGTTTTATCGACTTGGATCAGATCGATTACGGCCTTTTCGATCGAGTCGGATATGTTAAGGCAAAGTTAAATGACGTGAAATTCCGTCAGTCGATCGACCCCGAGATTCTGCTTCCCTGGCTTTTGCCTGACTATCATCGAGTTATTTCTTTTGAGTGGCATACGTTGTTTTATGGCCTTACTTCAGAGTTGTGGCAGCGCTTCCGTTCCTCTGAGAAGCCCATCGTTGCGGCCGAGAGCGTTATTGACCGCGCAAGAATTAATGAGCCGCTTGATCGTCTCTACAAGAGATGTCGTCATGAGCTAGGTATTCAGGATCCCTACGGTTATTTCGATACGTCTGTGATGGTTCTCGATCTTGATCAACTTCGAAATGAGGCTGATTTCGAATCTATTAAGAACCTATATCTTAAGCACAATTATCAGCTTAGGGCCAGTGAAGCGTTTAATGTTATCTATGAGGGTCGTTGCGAATCGCTTGACCTATCTTGGGCATATCCCGTCGATGCCGATTATTGGAGAAAGGGTTTAGCGCCTGCGGCTCCTCTGAGCCTATTTCGTAAGTTTAAAGAGGTTGCGAATCCATCCATTGTGCAATATGACCCACTAGTTTTTTCAAATCCCGAGCCGAGTTCTGTTACTACTGATTTTTGGCGTATCGCTAGAGAGGGTTCCTTTTATGAAGTTCTCCTTAGCAATATGGTCTCATATCGAATTCACAAAGATGCTGAGGAGAAGTCTGGTCTGAGGAAGGCGATTGCGGAAAAGCTCCCCGTTGGGTCTGATAAGAGGCAAGTCGCTGCAAATATCGCTGGTTCTGCTTTATCTATCCTTTATCCTTCAGGTTCCAAGCGTCGTGAGAGGATAGAGCAAACTTGGACGGAGGACGAGTATAAATCCCGTCTTCTTAAACATCTCAAATAGTAATAGGTGCCTTAATGGAGCAACTAATGTCTGGCTTTAAGCTATCTAATATCGTTTTGCACGTCGATATGCATGCGGCTAATCATCCCGAGATTTACTATCGCGTTATTTCTGGTGAGGCTGTTTATTCTGAGAGTTCATCTGCTCTGCGAATTAAAGGGGACGTGGACTTTCTCACATATGTAAACGCCTGCTCTGTATGCAAATGGCGTCAATATGCTCAGATTGATAATTTAAAGTTATCGCTTACTCTCAAGGGTTCTGGTCGCGTTGTTCTTCGCGGTGTTCCTCTTGACTCTAATGAGCCTAAAATTCTTTCGTATCATTCGTTTGATTTTGAGGATATCTCTGAATTATCCGTTCCCGTTGAGGTGGATAAGTTCGACCTAGTCGGATTCTCAATTATTTCTGAGGGGGCTTCGACTGTTGATGTCTTTGCGGGTTCTTTCTCGACCTGCGTTGATGCTTCGGCTGTCAATGACGTTCGCATTGCCCTTTGCACTACTACATTCAAAAATGAGAAGTACATCATCCCCAACATTTCCCTGGTTAAAAACGGCATTGCTGCTGAGGGTGCTCCGTTTGCCGATAATTTTCACATGTTTGTCGTCGACAATGGGCGTTCGCTCGACGTTGACGCTCTTTCTGATGATGTCGTGACCGTGCTCCCTAACCCCAACACGGGCGGTTCCGGAGGTTTCGCCCGTGGCATGATGGCTGCGACCGAGCATTCCGGTGAGTTTACGCATGTCATTGTTATGGATGACGACGTGTCCATCATGCCTGAGAGCCTTATTCGTACATTCAACCTGCTATCGCTTGCTCGGGGAAAGTATAAGGATGCCTTCATCAATGGTGCCATGCTTTCACTTGAGGACCCTATAAGGCAGTTTGAAGATGTTTCGCATGTTGTTGATACAGCTGTTTATGCTCGCCTTAAACAGGACCTTGATGTATCCAAGCTTTCAGATATCCTTTTAAATGAGCGTCAGGATATCGAGGTCTCTAAGGCTTATGGCGCATGGTGGTATAGCTGTATTCCCGTTGAGGCGATCTTGAAGAACGGCTTGCCTGTTCCGTTCTTTATCCGTTGCGATGATGTTGAGTTTGGCATGCGCAACAACCCCGTTTACATGACCATGGATGGCATCTGTGTATGGCACGCCAGTTTTGAGGGCCGTTTTAGGGCTTCTGTAGATTGTTATCAGTACACGCGCAATTTTCTTGCCATGATTGCTATGGATGATTGTGCTAAAGAGGGCTGGGCAATCATGCGTGCCAAACGAAATGTTCGCATGAATCTTCGTGACTACGATTATGCGGCCGCAGAACTTACGCTTGATGGTATTGATGATTATCTTAAGGGCCCCGAGTATCTGGAGAACCTTGACGGTTCGGCTTTGATGATGTCTAATGGCAAGCGCAATGAGAAGCTTGTTCCTGTTGAGGAACTTGGTAGTGACCTGCTTTCTCGTGCCGGTATTAACGACGAAGTCCTTTGTGGTAAGCAGATACTTCCTGACGATGGTCGCAGGGCGCTCTTCATGAAGTACTTCCGTACCCTTCCTTATGACAAGCACTATGCTCCGTTCTTGCTTTCCGAAAAGCCAGGCTATGTTGTTAAGCATGGCTCTGCCGTTATTGAGGGTAGTTCAATGGGACATAAGACCGTTGTGTTCCTTGATCCCACTCGCACGAAAGGTGCTGTGCGTCATCTTGACATGGACCGATTCCATGCGATTCGAAAGCGCGAGCGACAACTTATGGCTCGCTATCGAAAAGAAGGCAGGGCTGTTCGTAAAGCTTGGAAAGATGCACGGCCATATCTCACTTCGCGTGAGTTTTGGACTGAATATTTGGGACTTTAACGTAAAGGGGTCTGTCGAAATGCCGACAGACCCCTATTTAGTCCTGTTTCTTTAGAAGATAGGGTAGAGCGAGTACTTGCGGTACGGTGAATGTAGCCGGTATGGCGCTGTTGAACTTCTTAAGCGGTCTGATCACGCTATTTACGATTTTCTGCACGTTCATATTCCTCATAGACCTTAAGCTCCCATTGTTTGCGTTCGACTTTGGCTACTGAGTCCAGCACAAAACCTGTGGCAAGCGAGAGGCCGCATAGGAACATAAAGGCTGCAGCAAGGATGGCGGTGGGGAGGCGCGGTACCAAACCGGTCTGCGCGTATTCAGCTATAACGGGAATGCCCAGTATTAGCCCAATGATTGCGAAGATCGCCGCCGTGAGTCCAAAAAACTTAAGCGGCCTGTAGTCCTTAAAGAGCGTGCCGATCATGCTGGTGACCTTGATGCCGTCACTGACTGTGTTGAGCTTCGACACGGATCCTTCGGGGCGGTCGCGGTAGACGATGGGCACGTCTTTGATACGCCAGCGGTGGTCGACGGCATGGATGGAGAGCTCGGTTTCAATCTGGAAGCCCTCGCTCAAAACGGGGAAGGTCTTGACGAAAGGTTTGCTCATGGCTCGATATCCGGTCATCACGTCGTCAAAGCTGTAGCCGTAAATCCACTTGATCATGGCGCGAACAAGGTTGTTGCCAAATCCGTGAAAGGCGCGATTGTTCTCCTCAGCGTACGTGCCGTTTGAGAGACGGTCGCCTACCGTCATGTCGGCTTCGCCATTGAGGACGGGGAAGCAAAGCGCCGCTGCCGACTCTGCGGGGTAGGTATCGTCGCCGTCGACCATCAAGTAGCAGTCTGCCTCGATGTCACGGAACATCTGGCGGCAGACATTGCCCTTGCCTTGACGGCTCTCATGGCGCACGATTGCCCCGGCGTCGCGGGCAACTCGAGCCGTTCCGTCTGTGGAGTTGTTGTCGTAGACATAGATAGCTGCTCCAGGGAGTTCGCGCTTAAAGTCCTCGACGACCTTTTTGATTGTGACTGCCTCGTTGTAGCAGGGGATAAGCACGGCAACGTTGCGGTAATCCATGGTGCTCCTCGGTTGGGCTCAAAACTCCAATAGTATAGAGTGCTGGGGCGGCCGAGTTTGTGGGTTCCTTTTATCGTCAGCGTATCGCCGCATTTTCCATGTGCGCGGGGGCTATACTTTCGATTTGCTAACGAAACGATGTAAGGAGTTGCGTTCGTGACAGAGCAGACTCAGGTTGCGCCCAAGGCCTCGATGCCTCCATCGCACGCCAAAAATGATTTCCAAAAGGATAAGTTCATTCTTGAGCAGCTGGTAACCAAGGATTTCAAACTTAAGTATCGCCGCAGCGTTCTCGGTATCGCATGGTCGGTGCTTAATCCGTTGCTGATGATGGTTGTCATGGCTATCGTCTTTTCGACCATCTTTGCACAAGGTCGTAACGGTTCCATCACTCCAGATATGTACCCGTTGTACCTTATCGTCGGTAACGTCACCTTTTCTGTGATGTCCGACTCTACGACGCAGGCCATGTCTTCTATCCTGGGCGCTTCTTCGCTGCTTAAAAAGGTTAAGGTTCACCGCTGGGTGTTCCCGGTTCAGAAAGTCCTGTTCTCCCTTGTGAACTTTGCACTTTCGCTGGTCGCCGTTGCCCTTGTTATGATTTGGTTTCGCGTCGTTCCCAGCTGGCATCTGATTCTTTTGCCGGTCTGCTTGTTCTTTCTTATGCTGTTCTGTATGGGTCTTGGCCTTATGCTTTCGGCACTATCTGTGTTCTTCCGCGATGTCATGCATCTTTGGAGCGTCGTTATCACCGCTTGGACGTACTTTACTCCCATTTTCTGGACCACGGATTTTATTGCGCAGATGCCGCATATTCTTCGCGTGATTATGTACGCCAATCCTATGTATAACTATCTTACGTTTATGCGCGACATCTTTCTATTTCAGCAAAGTCCGACCCCTCTGGTATTTGGTCTTTGCGTTGCCTGGGCTTTGATTTCGCTTGCCATTGGCTATACGATTTTCCACAAGACTGAGCATAAATTCATCCTGTATATCTAAGGAGCTTGCATGTCTGAAACTAATACCGCTGCTCCTGTCGATTACAGCAAGCAGCCCATGGCCGTCGAGGTCAAAGATGTAACGATGATCTTCAATATGGCCTCTGAGTCTCTGGGCAGCCTCAAGGAGTACTTCATTTCCTTGGCGCGCCATAAGCTCTTTTTTGAGGAGTTCCGTGCGCTTAAGAACATCTCGTTTGACGTTCATCGCGGCGAGGTTGTTGGTCTGGTTGGCACCAATGGTTCTGGCAAGTCTACGATGCTCAAAATCATCGCCGGTGTCCTTGAGCCCTCTGAGGGCGAGGTTAAGGTTCATGGCAATATTGCGCCGTTGATTGAGCTTGGCGCCGGTTTTGATCCTGAGCTTTCCGCTCGCGAGAACATCTACCTCAACGGCGCTCTCCTTGGTTATACCAAGGAGTTTATTGATGCAAACTTCGATGGCATCATTGAGTTCGCTGAGCTCAAAGACTTCGTTGACATGCCGCTGAAGAACTTCTCTTCGGGTATGGTCGCGCGCATTGCCTTCGCTATCGCCACGATTACCGAGCCCGATATTCTCATCGTCGATGAGACGCTTTCTGTTGGCGATGTCTTTTTCCAGCAGAAGTGCGAGCGCCGCATTCAGCATTTTATTGAGAGCGGTGACGTCACGGTCTTGTTCGTTTCTCACTCCATGGAGCAGGTTGAGCGCATTTGCCAGCGTGCTGTTTGGATCGAGAAGGGCGACCTGCGTATGGATGGCCCCGTGGATGAGGTCTGCAAGGCATACCACGACCAGTTCAAGTAGGTTATAATTTATTGGCCGTGTGAACTTGTACCTGCTTGGACGCGCGGCTTTATGCTCCATTAGCTCAGTTGGATAGAGCAGGGGACTTCTAATCCCAAGGTCGACGGTTCGAATCCGCCATGGAGCACCAGAGAGTTTTTGAAGACCCGGTTATTACGCCGGGTCTTTGCTATTTGGTGCGCGTGCGCACGCAGTGCTCCCTCAACAATAAGTCCGATGCAGCGATGCTGCACCGGACTTTCTACATCTCAGAATGGCTATCAGCCTTTGGCTGTTGGGCTCTTACGCCTCGGTCGGCTCCACGCCCAGCTCGTTGCGGACGAGCTCGAAGGCGGCGGCGATGGCCTTGTCCATGTCGTAGTACTTGTAGCCGCCCAGGCGACCGGCAAAGATCACGTCGCCCTCCTGTGCTGCCAGCTCCTCGTACTGTTTGTACAGGGCCTCGTTTTTGGCATCGTTGATGGGGTAGTAGGGCTCGTCGCCGGGCTTCCAGTCGGCCGGGTACTCGCGCGTGATGACGGTCTTGTCCTGCGTGCCGAACTCAAAGTGCTTGTGCTCGATGATGCGCGTGTAGGGGATCTCGCGCTCGGTGTAGTTGACCACGGCCACGCCCTGGTGGTCCTGCTCATCGAGCGTCTCGGTCTCGAAGCGCAGACTACGGTACTCGAGCGTGCCCAGCTTAAAGTCGTAGAACGCGTCGATGGGGCCGCAGTAGATCGTCTTGGCGGCGATATCGGGCTCGGCGGCGATCAGCTCCTTGTACTCCACGCCGCAGCGCACCTCGACGCCCTCGAGCATGTTGGCGACCATCCTGGTGTAGCCGCCCATGGGGATGCCCTGGTAGCGGTCGTTGAAGTAGTTGTTGTCGTAGGTAAAGCGGCAGGGGAGGCGCTTGATGATGCTCGCGGGCAGGTCGCGGCAATCACGGCCCCACTGCTTCTCGGTGTAGCCCTTTACGAGTGTCTCAAAGATGTCGCGGCCGACGAGCGACAGCGCCTGCTCCTCGAGGTTCTGCGGCTCGCCGATGTTCTCGGCGGCCACCTGCTCGGCGATCTTGGTCTTGGCGTCTGCCGGCGTGACGACGCCCGGCCACATCTTGGCGAAGGTGTTCATGTTGAAGGGCATGTTGTACATGTTGCCGTGGAAGTTGGCGACCGGCGAGTTGACGTAGTTGTTGAACTCGGCGAAGCGGTTGACGTAGTCCCAGACGTCCTTCATGGAGGTGTGGAAGATGTGCGCGCCGTAGCGGTGGACCTGGATGCCCTCGACGTCCTCGGTGTAGATGTTGCCGGCGATGTGGTCGCGGCGATCGATGACCAGGACCGACTTGCCGGCGCGCTTGGCGGCATTGGCAAAGACAGCGCCCGAAAGGCCGGCGCCGACAACGAGGTAATCGTATTGGGACATGGATATGCTCCTTTGTATGTCGATTGGACAGTTACTTTAGTTTTGGGACAAACGCTACTGACTCATTTGCCCATGAGATTAGTGTAGCAGATGCACTTTCAGCAGCTCCAGCGCGTGAGCGTAACCTTGGAGGCCTTCGCCGGTGATGGTGGCAAAGCAGGCCAGGCGGGCGTAGCTTATCTGGCGGAAGTCCTCACGCGTTTCGACGGCGCTGATGTGGACCTCGATGGCAGGGATGGCGACGGCCTTGAGGGCGTCGAGGATCGCCACGCTCGTGTGCGTGTAGGCCGCCGGGTTGATGACGATGCCGTCGACCTTGCCGTAGGCCTCTTGGATCTTGTCGACGATGCTGCCCTCGTGGTTGGACTGGAAAACCTCGACCTCGTCGAAGCCCTGTGAGGCGCCCGCTTCCTGGCAGATCTGCACTAAGCGGTCGTAGTTGTCGCTGCCGTAGATGCCCGGCTCGCGAATGCCGAGCATGTTGAGGTTGGGGCCGTTAATGACGAGTGCTTTCATGGTTGCTTCCTTTGCGGTTGGAAAACCACCACAAAGGTGCCTGTCCCCTTTGTGGTGGTTTTTGCTACATGGCTGGTGGGAGGGTGTCGAGGACGGCGGCCGCGGTGTTGGCGGCGCAGTCGCGTGAGTCGATGATGTAGTCGGCCCAAGCGCGGTAGCGCGGCATGCGCTGCTCGGCGAGCTTGTCGACGCCGTCGCGGGCGGTGATGGGGCGTCCCTTATGAGCGAGTTCGTCGAGCTTGCGGTTGAGCATCACGATCTGGCTGTTCTGGTGCAGCAGCGGGTAGTTCTCGTCGCGCGTTACCACGCCGCCGCCGGTGGAGAGCACCAGGCCGCTGCGCTTGGAGATGTCGGCCAGCGCCGCCGTCTCCTGCTCGCGGAAGGCGGCCTCGCCGCGCTTGACGATAAAGTCGGCACAGGGCATGCCCAGACGCTCCTCGAGGGCGCGATCCAGGTCGATGTGCTCGCGACCCGTGAGCAGGGCGATCTGCTCGCCCACGCGGGTCTTGCCCGAGCCCGGCATGCCGATCAGCGCGATGTTCTGTTCGCGGCGTGACAGGCGCTCCGTTACGTCCAGGATGCGCTCGCGCGGGGTGACTTGGCCGGTGTAGCGCTCGACAGCTTGTGCCGCCTGGGCAACAAGCATGAGCAGGCCACCGATGCAGGGGATGCCGCGGCGCTCGGCCTCGAGCATGAGTCCCGTGCGAGCGGGGTTGTAGACAATGTCGATAACGCCCTCGAGCGCATCGAGCCCTTCGAGTGTGCAAGGCGCGTCGGGGCAGTGGGGGAACATGCCGGCAGGCGTGCAGTTGACGAGCAGGGCGGCGTCGGACTGCTGCGCGATGTTGCTGTAGTTGACTTCGCTCGTGCGACCCACGGGTACGACGATGGCGCCCATGTCTCCCAGCACCATACTTGCCGTGGTGCCGGCGCCGCCGGTGGCACCGAGCACGAGGGCCTTCTTGCCGGCAACCTCAACGCCCAACTCCTCGACCAGGCACCGAAAACCAAAGTAGTCGGTGTTGTCGCCGCGCAGGCGACCGTCAGGTAGGCGTGTGATGGTGTTGACGTTGCCCATGCGCTCGGCCAGGGGACTCAACTCGTCCAGGTAG
The DNA here is from genome assembly GCF_003472525.1 of Collinsella sp. AM10-26. NCBI lineage: Bacteria > Bacillati > Actinomycetota > Coriobacteriia > Coriobacteriales > Coriobacteriaceae > Collinsella > Collinsella sp. AM10-26. Next base: position 141,514 of record NZ_QRMC01000006.1, on the reverse strand, counting down.
TCCATGACGGCGCGCTTGTAGGGGATGGTCACGTTGGTGCCCTCCCATTCGTCGCCGGTCATAAAGGCCTGGAGGTCCTCGGGCTCGCGCTCAAAGCGCACGTACTCAAGCCCCGCGAGCTCCTTGTAGATGGTCGGGGTGTAGCTGTGGCCCAGCACACGGCCCAGTACGCCGTAGGGACGGGTTGCGGCGGTATCGGTCATCTAGAGCACCTCCGTGTAGCTGCCAAAGTAGGTGAAGCTCTCGCACACGTCATCGATGGAGTCGAGCAAGTCGTCGAGGGCCTTGCTACCAAAGGGGCAGTCCAGGTCAAAGTAGAACATAAACTCAAAGTCATGCCCGGGGATGGGACGGCTCTCGAGCTTGATGAGGTTGATATTGAGCGCGTAGAAACGCTCGAGTACGCGATAGAGCGCGCCCGGCTCGTTGGCCGTGGTAATCATAAGCGAGGTGCGGTTGGCACCGGGGTAGACGCGTGGCTCGCGGCTGATGACGACAAAGCGCGTGTAGTTGTTGTCCGAGTCCTGGATGTTGGGCTCCAGCACCTCCAGACCGTAGAGTGCGGCGCAGCTGCGCGATGCGATGGCGGCAACATCGGTGCGCTCGGAGCTGGCGACCATCTCGGCCGACATGGCGGTGTTGGGGTACTTGGTGGCGTGCAGGCCGTGCGCCTTGATAAAGCTAGCGCACTGCGCGATGGCCTGACCGTGGCTGTAGACCTCGCGTATGCCCGCGAGCTTGGTGCCGGGCTTGACGAGCAAGTTGTGGTCGATCTTGAGGCGCAGCGAGCGCACGATGTGGAAGTCGAACTGGGCGAGCAGGTCGTAGACGGCGTTGACTGAGCCGGCGGTGGAGTTCTCGATGGGCAGCACGCCAAACTCGCAGAAGCCGTCGCGCACGGCGCGCATAACGCCCTCGAAGGTCTCGAAAAACGCGATGTCGGGCACGTCGAAGAGTTTGCACGCGGCGATTTGACTGTAAGCGCCCTCGACGCCCTGGCAGGCGACGGTGGCCGTTTGAGGGAAGGGCGTGTCGGAGGCTGCAGCCGTGGCATGGGCCTTTTGCGACACCGTGATGCCCTTGAGCTCGTTGATGTAGCGCTGCTGCTCGGCCTTGCTCATGCTCATGAGGAGGCGGAACAGCGTGATGGTCTGCGCCTCGTAGCGCTCGGGTGCGCGGCTGGCGAGGTTGTTGAGCTTGGAGCGCTCGCGGGCGGGGTCGAAGACGGCCTTGCCCATCTCGATTTTTGATTTGGCGACTTCGGTGGCAATGTCCATGCGTTCGACAAAGCTGCTGAGAAGCGTAGTGTCGATGCCATCGATGGCCTGGCGGATGTCGGCAAGGTCCATGGAGGCCCCTTTCGTAAATCGTTGCCTGGGGTAGTTAATTTGGGACGGGGCTATTTTAGCTACCCCGGCAGCAAATCGGCCAAAACGTCGCGTTAACTGCCGGGGTAGCTAAAAAAGCCCCGTCCCAAATTAACTACCCTTGGGGTGGGCGGGTTAGCGCTGGCCTGCGTCCTCGAGGAGGGCATCCCAAATTGCGAGGGCGGCGGCTGCTTCGGCTACGGGGACGGCGCGCGGGACGATGCAGGGATCGTGGCGGCCGTGGACCGAGAGTCCGACATTTTCCATAGCGTCCATGTCGACCGTCTGCTGCTCGCGGCTAATGGAGGGCGTCGGCTTTACGGCCATACGCCACATGACGGGCGCGCCGGTCGAAATACCGCCCAGGATGCCGCCGGCGTTGTTGGATTCGACCTCGATCTCACCGGTCTCGGCATCGATGCGATACGGATCGTTGTTCTCGCTGCCGCGCAAGGCGGCCACGGCAAAGCCCATGCCAAACTCCACGCCCTTTACGGCGGGAATGCCAAACGCGATCTGTGCGATGCGGTTCTCGATGCCGTCGAACATGGGGTCGCCGATGCCCGCAGGTAGGCCGTAGATGCCGCACTCCACGATGCCGCCGATGCTGTCGAGTTCGTCGCGCGCGGCTAGGATCTCCTCGCGCATGCGGCCGGCTGCGGCGGCGTCAATGCACGGCAGATCGTTCGTAAGTATTGCCTTGCGGTCGGCCTCGCGATAGACCATGTCGTCCATGGGCAGGTCGGAGATGCCGCCGATCTGTGCCACATGCGCCATGACCTTAATGCCGCGGGCCTCGAGTGCCTGCAGCGCAATCCCGCCGGCGATGCATAGAGGGGCCGTCAGACGGCCGGAGAAGTGCCCGCCGCCGGCGACGTCGTGCATGTTGTGGTACTTCACACGCGCCGGAAAGTCTGCGTGCCCGGGGCGGGGCTTGCGGCGCAGCTCGGAGTAATCCTTGGAGCGCGTGTTGGTGTTCTCGATAATCGCTGCAATGGGCGCTCCGGTGGTATGTCCATCGACAACACCGGCGATGATGTGGGCGGCGTCGGCCTCGCGGCGTTTGGTCGCGGTCTCGTTGCGACCGGGGGCGCGACGGTCGAGGAAGGCCTGCAGCTTCTCCTGGTCCACGGCGATGCCCGCCGGGATGCCATCGAGCGAGCAGCCGATAGCGGGAGAGTGCGACTGGCCGAAGATACTTAAGTGCAAGACGTTGCCAAAGGTCGAGGACATGCTATTCCTCCTCGAGCGTGACCTTGCCGCCCAGCAGGCGGTAGTGGTCGAAGAAATCGGGATAGGACTTGTTGACGGCCTCGGCGCCGTGGATCACAACTTCGCCAGTGGCGCGGCTCGCAGCGATGGCAGCCATCATGGCGATGCGGTGGTCGTTGTGCGAATCGACCTCGCCGCCGGTAAAGGCATCGACACCCTTGATGATGAGGTCGTCACCGGCAATGCGCACCTGCGCGCCCAGCGCGGTGAGCTCGCGGGTGGTGGTGGCCAGACGGTCGGATTCCTTGATGCGTAGACGGGCGCAATCGCGGATGAACGTGCGGCCTTGCGCCAGCGATGCCACGGCCGAGATGACGGGCACCAGGTCTGGAATGTCGTGGGCACTCATCTCAAAGCCGGCGAGCTTGTCGGACTGCACGGTGGCGGCGTTGGTGGAGCGCACGATGCGGGCACCAAAGCGCGAAAGCGCGGCGAGCACGTTGCGGTCGCCCTGTGCGGAGCTCAGCGACACGCCCTCGACGGTGATGGGGTCGGTGCCGATGGCACCGGCGCACAGCCAAAAGGCGGCGTTGGACCAGTCGCCCTCGACGGCTACGCTGCCGGGCGTGCGGTACGAGCCGCTGCTCACACGGAAGTTCGTGACCTCGGGCTGGCCGTCCTTGGCCGGAATGCGCTCGACGTTGACCTCGACGCCAAAGGCCTTCATGGCCTGGATTGTCAGGTTGATGTAAGGGCGGCTCTCGATGAGGCCGGTCACCTGCACGCAGGAGGGCTGGGCCAGCAGCGGGGCTGCCAGCAGCAGGCCGGAGATATACTGCGAGCTCACGTTGCCCGGCAGCACAAAGGTGCCCGGGCGCATGCGTCCGCTCGTCTTGAGCGGAAAACCGCCCAGGCCCTGCAGGTCGCAACCGGCGGCGATGATCTCGTCCGAGAGCGGGGAGAGCGGGCGGGCGCCCAGGCGGCCCTGGCCCACGAAGGTGGCATTCGCACCCAGCGCGCAGGCGACGGGCAGCATAAAGCGGAGCGTGGAGCCGCTCTCGCCGCAGTCGAGCGTGCCGCCGGCAAGGGCCTTGAGCAGGCCAAACTCAACACTCTTCATGGTGGGGTGGACCTGGAAGCCGTCCTCGACGGTCTCGATGCGGGCGCCGAGCGCCGTGAGGCAACGCACCGTGGCCTCGATGTCGGCGCAGGTAGTGTTGCAGGTAACGTGCGTCTCGCCGTTGGCAAGCGCGGCGCAGATGATCAGGCGATGCGCCATCGACTTAGATGCGATGGCGGGAACGGTGCCCTTGAGCGGGGACGGGGTGATGCGGGCTAGCATGCGGATGCGTTTCCCTTCTGGCCGAGGCCTTCGGCAATGAGTTCGTGGAAAGTGGAAAGCGGCGTGCGGTCGATGCTGCAGTGGCCAATGTCGTGCGGAATCACCAGGTCGATGGTGTCGCCCGCGCGCTTCTTGTCGTGGAGCGCCTCGGCAAAGATGGCATCGGCATCTAGGTCGCAGTGGGTCTTGAGGCCATGGCGGGCGCAGAGTTCCTCAATACGACCGGGCAGCTCGGCATCGCAGACGCCGTGTAGGGCTGCGGCGCGCGTGATGATGCCCATGCCGATCGACACGCAGTTGCCGTGTCCGAGCTCAAAGTGCTCGCAGGCCTCGACGGCGTGTCCGGCGCTGTGTCCAAAGTTGAGCAGCTTGCGCTGGTTGGTTTCGCGCTCGTCGGCGACGACCACGGCGCGCTTGATGTCGATATTGCGGGCGATGATGAGCGCTACGCGGGCCACATCGCGGTTGAGTAGCTCAAGCGTAAGCGGGGTCTTCTCCAGTTCGGCGAAAAGCTCCGGGTCGGCGATCACGGCATGCTTGACGACCTCGCCGCAGCCGTCGGCGAACTGCTCGGGCGTGAGGGTGGCCAGGCACCCCACGTCGGCGATAACCACGCTCGGCTGCCAAAAGGCGCCGGCCAAGTTCTTGCCGGCAGCCAGGTCGATGGCGGTCTTGCCACCCACCGACGAATCCACCATGGCGAGCAGACTCGTCGGGATCTGCACAAACTTGCAGCCGCGCATGTAGGTGGCGGCCACAAAGCCCGTCACGTCGCCCACGACGCCGCCGCCGAGCGCCACGATAACGTCGGAGCGCGAAAGCTCGTGCTCGGCCACAAACTCCAAAATGGCAACATAGGTTTCGGCGCGCTTATGGGCCTCGCCGGCCTCGAAGGTGCAGATGCTCACCTCGTAGCCTGACGCCTCCAGGCTCTGCTTAACGGGCATCTGGTAGAGCGGGCCCACGTTGGTGTCCGTCACGATGACGGCCTTGGTGCCGCCGGCAGTGGCGCGCACGAGCGGCCCCGCCTGCTCCAGCAAAAACGTGCCAACATGCACCTGGTAGGGGCGTGCAGTGTCGATATCGATGGTAATCGCCATAAGCTTCGGTCCTTTCGACCTGGCGTGATAGGTGGTCTAGTGGGAGGCCTCGTCGTCGAGTGCACGCTTGATGCGGTCGCCCTCGGCAAGGAGATTCTCCAGATAGCGCTGGTCGCGGTCCTTGAGCGCACGGCTGTAGGCGCCGAGCGAGTCGATCAGGTGGTCGATCTCGAAGGCGAGAGCATCGGCGTCGTCGATCATGAGCTCGGACCACATCTGCGGATTGAGGTGCGCCACGCGGGTGAGGTCGCGGTAGCTGCCGGCCGAAAAGCCGTGGTGGACCTGAGCGGTCGGGCTCTTGACGTAGGCGTTGGATACCACGTGCGCAAGCTGGCTCGTGAAGGCGATGACGCGGTCGTGCTCGGCGGCGCTGGTCACGCTGAACTTGCCAAAGCCCAAGGGGCGCACCATCTCGCGCACCTGGCCCAAAAGCTCCAGTTTGAGTGCATCGTCCACCGCAGGCGGCACGAGCACGAGCGGCGCGCCCTGGAACAGGTCGGCGCGGGAGTGCGCATAGCCCGAGTACTGCGTGCCCGCCATGGGGTGCGCGCCCACAAAGTAAAAGCCGTGCTCGCGGGCAAGCTCAAAGGCGCGCTCGCACACGATGCCCTTGACGCCCACCGTGTCGATCACCACGGGGCCCATAATGGCCTCGGTGTCGGTGGCGTCGGCGAGTGCCTGGGCATGCTCCTCGAGCCACTCGATGCAGGCCTCGGGGTAGCAGGCCAGGACGATGATGTCGCATTCGCCGAGTGTCTTGTCGTTGAGCTCTCCGACGACAGTGCCCATGCTGGCGGCCGTCATGACATCGTCATCGGGGTCCCAGGCCAGCACGCGGACGCCCGCCTGTGCATAGCCGCGGGCAAAGCTACCGCCGATGAGGCCCAGGCCGACGATACCGGCGCACTTGGGGCCGCCCTGGTTAACACGCGCGTTTCTCACCGTGCCCATGGGCTACTCCATGGTCTCTTGGCAGACAACTTCGCGGATGGCTCGGATGCGGCGCATGGTGTCGTCGAACTGATCGGGGGTGAGGGCCTGGGCGCCGTCGGACCAGGCTCGGCTCGGCTCGTCGTGGACCTCGATCTCCAGGCCGTTGGCACCGCAGGCGGTCGCGGCGAGCGCCATGGGCTCAACGTAGCGGGTGTAGCCGGTGGCGTGGCTGGGGTCGGCGACGACGGGCAGGTGCGACAGGTGGTGCAGCACCGGCACGGCGTTGAGGTCGAAGGTGTTGCGGGTGCGGGTCTCGAAGGTGCGGATGCCGCGCTCGCACAGGATGACGTCGTCGTTGCCCTCGCTCATGATGTACTCGGCTGCCATAAGCAGCTCATCGATCGTGCCGGACATGCCGCGCTTAAGCAAGATCGGAGTCTGGGTCTTGCCGACCTCCTTGAGCAGGGGGAAGTTCTGGGCGTTGCGGGCGCCGATCTGCATGACGTCAATCTTCTTGTCCAAGAAGACCTGCACGTCGCGCGGGTCCATGATCTCGGTAACGATCGGCATGTCGAGCTCGGCAGACGCCTCGCACAGCAGGTCGAGGCCGGCGGGGCCCATGCCCTGGTAGGCGTAGGGGGAGGTGCGGGGCTTGTAAGCACCGCCGCGCAGCATCGTGGCGCCGGCGGCCTTTACGCGGCGTGCGATGCGAATGAGGTTCTCGCCCTCGACGGAGCAGGGGCCGGCGATGACCTGGAACTGGTCGCCACCGATCTTGACGCCGTGGCCGCAGTCGATGACGGAGTCCTCGGGGTGGAACTTGCGGTTTGCGCGCTTGAACGGCTCGGAGACGCGCTGCACGCGCTCGACGACGTCCATGGACTCGAGCAGGAACGGGTCGATCTTGGTCGTATCGCCCACCAGGCCGATGATCGTCTCGTTCTCGCCGCGCGAGACGTCGGTCTTCAGGCCTTTTTTCTCAATCCAGCTGACGATATGGCTTACGGCCTCGTCGCTAGCGCTCTGCTTTAGAATTGCAATCATGGTGTGCCTCTCACCTCGATGGATAACTTTTGCAAAAACGGCCCGCATTGCGAGCCGTGTATATATGGTGCATGAGAGTTTATACTATCCGACTCGCTTTTGCCTTCTAAAGTGGGCCGTTGCGCCGCGTCTTCCTCGGAATTGCAAAGCTTTTTCTTTTATTTTGATAGCCCGTGGCGCACTTGGGTATAATGCCACACGTTGGCCCTATTAGCTCAGGGGATTAGAGCGTCTGCCTCCGGAGCAGAAGGCCGTTGGTTCGAATCCAACATGGGGCACCATCGAACGTAAGACCGTCCGAACCTCGCATGGTCCGGGCGGTTTTTCTTATACCGACGCGACGTGATGGGACGTGGTATGGCAGCAACGGATATCGAGCGCGGACTCTCGACCGCCGAGGTCGAGGAGCGCATCGCCGCCGGTAAGATCAACCGCAACATGGAGCTCAAGACCAAGTCGGTCAAAGAGCTCATCATCGAGAACCTCTGCACGCTGTTCAATTTGATCAACGTGATCTTGGCGTTCCTGGTCATTTTGACCGGTTCGTTTAAGAATCTGACGTTCCTGTTCGTGGTGTTCCTCAATACCGCTATTGGCGTCATCCAGTCCATGCGTTCCAAGAAGATGGTCGATAAGCTCACGCTGCTGACCTCGAAGAAGGCCATCGCGGTGCGCGACGGCGCCGAGGTGGAGCTCGACTTGGACCAGATCGTGCTCGACGACATCATTCGCTTGGGGCGCGGCGACCAGATTCCCGCCGACGCCGTGGTGGTTTCGGGTGAGGCACTCGTGAACGAGAGCCTGCTGACGGGCGAGAGCGACCTTATTAAGAAACAGCCCGGTTCCGAGCTCATGAGCGGCAGCTTTATCGACTCGGGCCTGCTGCGCGCCCGCGTGATCCATGTCGGCGCCGACAACTACGTGGCCAAAATTAATAACGAGGCCAAGTACGTCAAAAAGGTCAATTCCGAGATCATGAACGCGCTTAACGCCATCGTGCGCTTTGCGAGCATCATCATGATTCCGCTTGGCCTGGCTCTGTTCGCCTCGAGTGTAAGTGGGCTGTGGGATGCCGCGGGAACCCCGGGCGATAGCGCGCTTTCGTGGTGCTTCTCCGAGCTGTTGGCTGGTCATGTGCCTTCGTCGGCGCTGCTGTCCACGGTGGGCGCCCTGCTGGGCATGATCCCGCAAGGCCTGGTGCTGCTGACCTCGTCGGTGCTCGCCATCGCCACGGTGCGCCTGGCCCGCCGCAAGGTGCTGGCGCAGCAGCTCTACTGCATCGAGACGCTCGCGCGCGTCGACGTGCTGTGCCTGGACAAGACGGGCACCATCACGTCGGGTCGTATGGAGGTCGAGGGCACCTACCCGCTGCCTGTTGAGGGTGTTGGCTTTGGCGTGGACTCGGAGGAGGCGGCTGTTCCCGTCGATACCACAGTGCTCGATTTTGCGCTGGCTAACGTCGCGCGTGCGACTTCGGCCGATGCCAACGAGACCTGCCAGGCGCTGCTCAACTATTACGCCGATCGCCCGGTCGAGGTGTCTGAGCCGCTGTCGGTCATTCCGTTCTCGTCGTCTAAAAAATGGAGTGGCGCTTCTTTTGCGCAGGGCTCCTATGTGATGGGTGCCGCGCAGTTTGTGCTCTCTGATCGTGTGTTTTCTCAGGTCGAGAACCGTGTCGCCGAGCTTGCCGATACCTGCCGCGTGCTCGTGGTGGCGCGCGTGGACGGCTTTACGCCCGATGGGGATATGGTGGGCGAGGCCGAGCCCGTGGGCTTTGTGACCATCCGCGACGAGATTCGTACCTCGGCGGCCGAGACCATCGGCTACTTTAACGAGCAGGGCGTGACCCTCAACGTGATCAGTGGCGACGACCCGCGTACGGTGTCGTCGATCGCGCGCGTGGTGGGCGTGCCGGGGGCGGACGCTTATGTGGACGCCACGACGCTCGATACACCGGCCAAGCTTGATGCCGCAGTGGACCGCTACCATGTCTTTGGTCGTGTGACCCCGCAGCAGAAGCGCGAGCTCGTGCAGGCGCTCAAGCGCCGCGAGCACACCGTGGCCATGACGGGCGACGGCGTCAACGACGTGCTGGCGCTCAAGGAGGCCGACTGCTCCGTGGCCATGGCGGCCGGCTCCGATGCCGCGCGTAACGTGGCCGAGATCGTACTCGTCGACAACGACTTTGCCTCGATGCCCGCCGTGGTGGCCGAGGGCCGTCGCTCCATCAACAATCTGCAGCGTTCGGCCTCGCTATTCCTGACCAAGACGCTGTTCTCGATGGGCCTGGCGGCGCTGTGCATCGCGCTGCCGCCGTACCCCTTCGAGCCCATCCAGATGACGCTCATTAACTTCTTCTGTATTGGCGCGCCGGGCTTTGTGTTGGGCCTGGAGCCCAACAATGCTCGCGTGAAGGGGTCGTTCCTGACGAACGTGCTCAAGCGGGCACTGCCGGCTTCGATTGCGGTCATTTTGGCTGCGGTGCTCGATATCTTTGTGGCGCGCGTGTTTGGCTTTAGCCAGCTCATGCTGTCTACGATGTGCCTGCTTACGTCGTGCGCGGCGAGCGTAAGCCTGATCTGGCGCATCTCGCAGCCTCTCACGCCCTTACGTGTGGTGCTCTTTGTGTTTGTAGTCGCCGGCATCCTGGTGGGCGTTATCGGATTCCCGGAGCTGCTGTCTATTGCCAACCTGTCGATGGGCCAGATGGTTATCTTGGCTGTCATCGTGGTCTTTACCTGCTCGGTGTTCTTTAAGCTCGCCACGATGATGGATTCGCTCAAGCCGCGTCGTCGTCATGCCGCAACTGGTTTTGGCCGCGGTGTGCGCGTCCGCCTGGGTCGCGGTGGCGGCAAGGTGAGCTCGACGGGTTCGACGGCGGAGCGTTTTGCCAAGCGCGTCGCCGCCGACATGGCGCAGCGCCGCGAAGATCGCACCGCTCGCGAGGCCGAGGCCCGCGCACTCGAGGGCGTGGCCCAGGCCCAGCCCAAGAAAAGGAAGCCCACGGGCGCCAAGCGCTCCCGCGTAACCAAGTCCGCCCAAGGCATCAAAGTCTCGATGCCCAAGAAAAAGAAGTTGTAACCGCACCTTACAGGGTAGCTAAATTTGGGACGGGGCTTTTTTAGCTACCCCGGCTGATGGCCCCCAGGCTGATGGCGCGATCGATTTGGCCAATTGGCGGCCAGGGCAGCTAAAAAAGCCCCGTCCCAAATTAGCTACCCTCCGATGTTGAATTGGTGCCTTGTTCCTGTGGGGCCGTGGCGATGTTATGCTCTAACCTCGATTGTTTGAATTGCTTCGAAAAGAGGATGCCGTGATCTGCCCGCATTGCCTTAAGACTATCGAGGACGGCGCCTCGTTCTGCCCCTACTGCAACGCCTATGTCGGCCCGGGCGATGGTCCCGAGCACACCGAGTTCGTGTTCTGCGAGGGCTGTGGCGCGCGTCTTTCCCCGCATGATCGCACGTGTCCCAAATGTGGACGCCCTGCTCCGGGCATCCTTTCCGAGGACGCTGCCGCATCCGACCTGGCGGCGGGCCGTACCGCCGGTTTTCCGCGCTTGACGCAGGAGCAGATCGATACCGAGGTGCCCCATGCGCCCGCTTCGGCTGCCGCCGTGCTTTCGGATGCCGCCGACCCCAATGAGACCTGCGTGCTGCCGGCTTTCGATAAGGACTTCGGTATCCCCAAGGTCGATATCCCGATGCCGGTTTCCCTGCATGAAGACACTCAGAAATCCAAGCGCAAGGTGCATCCCGATGAGGACGCTTATCACAAGCACAAGCGTCATATTCCCAAGCCGCTTATCGTCATCGCGGTTCTTGCCGTCGTGTGCGGTGGGGCCTATTGGTTCGTGACGGCCGATCCCATGGGTGTTATGCCCGGCTTCTATGACCAGTTTGGCCAGGCCGCGCAGACGACCTTCCCTACGCGCCAAAAGGGCGAGGCGACTGAGGACGATACCAAGCAGGACGATTCTGCCGAGGTGGTCCAGGAAGAAACCGTGCTGACCGATGATCAGCTCTATACCAGGCTCGACGGTCTGTATCAGACCATCGTGTCCTACGGTGACGAGGATCAGATCGGCGAGGTCATCGATTCCTTCAACAACGGCTATCTCCGAACGCCGCTGTCCACCCGTCAGGAGCTGTCGCAGAGTGCCTACGCCCTGCGCGACCAGATCAAAAAGACGCAAGATGAGCTCAACAACCTTAAGTATCAGGACGATACGGTCTATGCGGACGACATCGCCCACCTAAAGCAGCTTGCCGAGTGGATGTACGAGCGTGTCGACGTGATCTGCCAGAGCTGGGACATTTCGCTGGCCATTCCCGATGGCGAGTCGATGAGCTCCCACCAAAGCGAGATCCTGGCGCCCATCGCGCAGGGCGGCAACAGCGCGCTGAACCAGTACGACGCCAACGTGGGCTCCTGGAAGCCGCAGCAGCGTTCCTAAAATTAGTTCGCCATAGTCGGCATAACCTACGTGCGCAATTGATGTAAGCCCGTGCTTATTGCTACAATTCGTACAAATATGCTTTAAACGCACGAGGAAGGAACCACATGTTTGGTTTTAAGAAAGAGCTCTACACGCCCGAGTATCAGCTTGTCGGCGACGAGTGCGCTGTAATCGAGACGTCGAAGGGTACCATCAAGGTCAAGTTTGACGGCGAGGGCGCTCCCATTCATGTCGCGAACTTCTGCGAGCTTTCCACGATGGGCTTCTATGATGGCCTTAAGTTCCATCGCTATGTGCCCGGTTTTGTCATCCAGGGCGGCGACCCCAATACCCGTGACATGTCCGGCGCCGACGTCGCTGCCGGTCTTGAGGGCCCCGACGGCATGCCCGGTACCGGTGGCCCCGGCTACTGCATCAAGGGCGAGTTTGCCACCAATCCGCGCAACAGCCATGTCGATGGCGCCCTTGCCATGGCACGCTCCATGGATCCCGATTCCGCGGGTTCGCAGTTCTACTTCTGCCTGGGTGCCCAGCATAACCTCGATTCCGGTTACACCGTCTTTGGTACCACGGTCGAGGGTCTCGACGTGATTTCGCAGCTGCGTGCCGGCGACGAGATCGTCCATGTCGAGATCGTTCACGAGTAAAGGGGACTTCCTTGAATAGCCAGCTGATCCAACAGGGCCGCGCCGCTTACCGCGCGGGTGATTTTTCCGCTGCAGCCCAGATGCTTGGGGCGGCAAAGACTCCCGATGAGATTATGGGCGAGGCCGATCACCTTCGTGGCAACGCCTTGATGCACCTGGGCATGTATGCCGAGGCCGCCGAGGCCTATGCCGCCGCCCTCAACGACGGCACCTACGGCAAGCGCGGCGCGCTGCTCACCAACCGCGGCAAGGCGCTCGCCGCCGTGGGCGACTACACGACGGCCGCTCAGGCGTTCTCTGCTGCTACGCAGGATGCTTCCTATGCCACGCCGTTCAAGGCCTATCTGGGCCTGGGCAATGCGCTGTTCCAGTCGGGCGACTATGCCAACGCAGGAACCGCCTTCCGTCAGGCTGCCATCGACGGCGCCAATCCGGCTCCTGCCGCCGCACTCGGCGAGCTCGGTCGTTGCTTCATTAAGCTCGGCCGTCCGGCGGATGCCGTGGAGACCTACCGCACGGCTATCGACTTTGCCGGCCCCCGCGACGACACGCGTGCGCTCAATGCCGGCATGGGTCAGGCGCTTTCTGCCGCTGGCCGTCCCTCCGACGCACTCGACGCCTTTAACGCCGCTACTGCCGATGGCATCTACCAGCTCACCTCCGAGCAGGCCGACGAGCTTGCCCGCGTGCACGATTCGCTTGCCGCGCTGTCTGCCCAGACGGCTATGGCCACGGCTCCGGCGCCCGCGATGGACGCTCCTGCCGTCGATCCGCTCGATCCTACGGGCGCGACCGGTCAGTTTATGCCCGATCCCTCGGACACCGGCTTCTTTACGCTGTCCGAGTCCGAGATGGTCCAGCAGGACCGTCAGGACCGCAAACAGGCCAAGGTCCGTCGCCGCCATCGCCACACGGGTCTCAAAGTCTTCATCGTGCTGCTTCTGCTCATTTTGATCGCCGCGGGCGGTCTGGGCTTTGCCTACACGCGCGGCTTTGGCTTCCCGTCTCAGGAGTCGGTCGTTACCGATCTGTTCCAGGCTGCCGGCGACGGTGACACCGCAAAGGCCGAGTCTTGCCTGGCCTCGAGCCTGTCCGAGGACGCCAAGTCGATGATCATCTCCTCGATTCCGCAGGGTGCCACCGTGTCCGTCGAGGGCATGGATCAGTCCATGACCGAGACGACCGCCAAGGTGAAGGCATCGCTGTCCAAGGGAGGCGAGCAGGAGTACACCGTTAAATTCGTGCGCTCCGACAACCATATCGGCTGGGCCGTTTCCTCGCTCGATATGGATTTCTCGGCTGTTGACAACCAGTAGTGACCTTATGGGATTTAGCTTTGCCCGGCGCTTCACCGCAAGTGAGGTGCCGGGCTTGCGCTAGTATGATGAGCTAGTAGTTTTCCAGCAATCATCCAACACATCAGGAGTTGCGTTGTTTTCTTTGATGGATATGTTCTTCGGTAGCTATGCGGGCGATCTTGCCATCGACCTCGGCACCGCCAATACACTTGTCTCAGTGCGCGGCAAGGGCATCGTCATTCGCGAGCCCTCTGTAGTCGCCATCGACAAGAACGACGAGCGCATCCTGGCGGTCGGTATCGAGGCAAAGCGCATGCTCGGCCGTACGCCCGGCAACATCGTGGCCGTTCGTCCCCTGAAGGACGGCGTCATCGCCGACTTCGACGTTACCGAGGCCATGCTTCGCTACTTTATCGACAAGGCGTCCGAGAAGCGCTATCCGTGGACTCCGCGTCCGCGTGTTGTCGTCTGCGTTCCCTCCGGCGTCACGTCGGTCGAGAAGCGCGCTGTCTTTGAGGCCACGATCCAGGCCGGTGCCCGCCAGGCCTATCTGATCGAAGAGCCTATGGCTGCCGCCATCGGCGCCGACCTGCCCGTCGAGGAGCCCACCGGCTCCATGGTTATCGACATCGGTGGCGGTACTACCGAGGTTGCCGTTATCGCTATGGGCGGCATCGTCGTTTCGCAGTCCATCCGTATTGCCGGCGACGAGTTCGACCAGGCTATCCTCACGCACGTTCGCGATGCCTACAACCTGGCCATCGGCGAGCGTACGGCAGAGGACATCAAGATCAAGGTCGGCTCCGCCGTGCCGCTCAAGGACGAGCTCGACGTCGAGGTCAACGGCCGCGACGTGATCACCGGTCTGCCCAAGACCGTGCGCATCGAGAGCGAGGAGATTCGTCGCGCACTCAACAAGCCGCTCGACGAGATGGCCAAGGCCGTCAAGGACGCACTCGACGCTACGCCTCCCGATCTTGCCTCGGACCTTATGTACTACGGCATTTTGCTGACCGGCGGCGGCGCGCTGCTGCGCGGTCTCGACGTGCGCCTGCGCGATGAGACCGGTGTTTCGGTCAACGTTAGCCCCACGGCGCTCGATAACGTCGTTAATGGCTGTGCCCGCGTGCTCGAGGCCAATGCGTTTGATGGCGGCTTCGTCCAGACCAATGCTTAATTTCCAAAAGGTGGATTCCATTTGGCACGATCTTCGGGTTTCTCCATAAATCTGAATACCAAGCGACAATCAACGGGTATGCGCCCGTTGATTGTTTTCAGCCTGATTTCGGTGTTGCTGCTCACGTTTTACATCCGCGAGGGCGAGGCAGGGCCGATTCATGCCGTGCGTTCGGGCGTGACGACGATTACCTCGCCGATACGCTTTGTGGGCTCGGCTGTGGCGGCTCCCTTCAATGCGATCGGCAACGTGTTCTCTAACCTTACGGCGTCGCAGGACACGCTTGACGAGCTTAAGAAGCAAAATGAGGAGCTGACCTCTAAGGTCGCCGAGCTCTCCGAGGCCCAAAAGACTGCTGAGCGTCTGGAGGGGCTGGTCGGCCTGCAGTCGACCTACAACCTCAAATCGACCGCAGCTCGTATCGTTGGTGCCTCGGGCGATGCCTGGACCTCGACCGTCACGATTGATAAGGGTTCTGCCGACGGGCTTACCATCAACATGCCTGTGACGAGTTCGGCCGGTGTTATCGGCCAGATCATCGAAGTCTCGGCCAAAACGTCCACCGTGCGCCTGATTGGCGACGAGAACTCCGGCGTATCCGCCATGGTGCAGGACACGCGCGCCCAGGGCATGCTGCAGGGTCAGGCTGACGGCACGCTGCGTCTTGAGTACGTGAGCGTCGACTCCGATGTTAAGGTTGGCGACATCATCGTGACCTCGGGCATCGGTGGCGTGTTCCCCAAGGGTCTACCGCTCGGCACCGTCTCGTCGGTTGAGAAATCGGCAAACGACGTGTACTACACCATTGTGGTGCGCGCTCAGACCACGGCCGAGAACAACGAGGAAGTGCTGGTCATCACCTCGCTGACCGACGAACAGTCGGCCTCGGATGAGGACGTGAGCACGGCCAACAGCACGCCGCAGGGAACGTCGCGCGATGCTGCGACCAAGACGAAGGACGAGAGCTCGGATGACAGTTCCGACACGTCCGAGACGACCGATTCCGGCTCGAGCGAATAGGGGGCATGTCCATGGATCTACACGAGCAGGGGATGAGCTCCCGCACGTTTGTAATCGCCGCCATCGTGTGCGTGCTGCTGCAGGCAGGCCTGGCACCGCAGATCTCCATTGCGGGCGGTCGCGTCAACTTCATGATTATCCTGGTGTGCCTAAGCGTGTTCTCGGGCGACCCGACCCGTGCCGTCGTGTGCGGTTTTTGCAGCGGCTTGTTCTATGACCTGTCCGCTGCCGTGCCGGTGGGCGTTATGTCGCTCCTGCTGACCGTGGGTTCTTTTGCCCTGGTGCACAGCGCCGTCGGTCAGACGGGCGGTACCTCGAGTGCGCGCGGCGTCACTGTGGGCGCCTTCGCGCTCGTCATTAATGTGATCTACAGCATTATCTTGCTGTTTATGGGTTTGGAGACGAGCTTTGTCGTGGCGATCTTCGGCCATGCGCTGCCGTCCTCGATCCTGACGGGTCTGGTTGCCATTCCGTTTTTGATGTCCGGCGTCGTGCCACAGTCCGGCTATGGATTCTCCGCACGTGGCGGACGCCAGACGGGTATGCGCTTTAAGCCCAAGACCCGCAAGCTCAAATAGGGGAGGCCCGTAGATGTCTTCCCAGTTGACGGTTATTATCGCCGGTATCGTGCTGGTTGTGGCCATCGTGGTCGCGCTGGTCATCATGCGTCGTGGCGATTCCCGTTTTACCTACGATACGCAGCATGGAACGGCCCCGCGCGCCACCGAGGGCGAGGGCAATACCGCGGCGACCGCCTTTAAGGGCCGCTTTTCCATCCTCACCGCGGGTGTGGGCGCGATGTTTGCGGCGCTTGCCGTCAAGCTGTGGGGCATGCAGATGGTCTCGTCGGACTATTACGAGAAGCAGGCTAATAGCAATCAGACTCGCACCGTTACCACACCCGCTGTGCGCGGCCGCATCCTCGACCGCAATGGCGTGGCGCTTGTCCAGAACCGTCCCTCACTTGCTGTCGTGGCCTACCGCGATCTTGCCGAGGATGAGGTTCTGGTTCGCCATCTTGCCAACGTGCTCGGTATGCCCTACGTGGCGGTTCTGCGCAATATCCAGGACAATTCCGAGGGCGCCCAGAGCCTGCATACCATCGCGACGGATGTCCGTCGCTCCACGGTTGCCTATATTCAGGAGCATGCCGGCGAGTTCCCGGGCGTCAAGATTGCCGAGCGTACCGAGCGCCAGTACCCGTACGGCGAGACGGCCTGTCACATTTTGGGCTATACAGGCACCATTACCTCAGAGCAGCTCGAGGCCCAGAATAAGAAAACCTCTGGCGTTGATGATGCTTCTGCTGGCCGGATTACGTACCAGTCGGGCGATATCGTGGGCCAAGCGGGCGTTGAGAGCTACTACGAAAACCTGCTGCAGGGTATTCGTGGCGAGCAGACCGTCAAGGTCGATGCCTCGGGCAATGTGACCGGTCAGGCCGGCGCCGTGCCCGCGAAGGCCGGCTCCGACATTAAGCTCACGCTCGACCTTAAGATCCAACAGGCCTGTGAGACGGCGCTGGCGAGCGCTATCGAGCTTGCCAAGACCACTGGCTACAGCAATGCCGGCAACGGCGCCGTGGTGTGTCTCGATCCCAACAATGGCGAGATCCTGGGCATGGCCAGCGAGCCCAAGTTCGATCCCTCCGTCTTTATCGGCGGCGTCTCAAATGACGTGTGGACCGAGCTCAATGATGACGAGGGTTCACACCCGCTGCTCAACCGCGCCATTAGCGGACAGTACATGTCGGCCTCGACCATCAAGCCACTCTCGGCACTGGCCGGTCTTGAGTTTGGAACCTACACCTCAACGCAGACAACCAACTGCACGGGCTATTGGACGGGCCTGGGTAAGGCTTGGGGCAAGCGCTGCTGGCTGCATTCCGGCCACGGCACCATGACGCTGCAGTCGGGTATCGCCAACTCGTGCGACCCCGTCTTCTACGACATGGGCAAGGCGTTCTTCTATGACGAGCAACATCCCGAGGGCCTGCAGGAGGTCTTTCGTCGCTGGGGCCTAGGCAAGACCTGTGGTATCGATCTGCCGAGTGAGGGCGCGGGCCGTATTCCCGATGCCGAGTGGAAAGAGTCGTACTTCACCGATGCCTCTGCCGAGGATCGTAAGTGGAATGCCGGCGATATGACCAACATTGCCATCGGCCAGGGCGACATCCTGGTGACGCCCCTGCAGATGGCGTGCGCCTATATGGGTCTTGCCAACGGCGGCAAACAGTACGTGCCTCACGTGTTTTTGTCTGCCGTGTCGCGCGATGGCGACGGCGATGCCTATAAGTACAACGGCAAGGGCAAGAAGAAGCGTCTGGAGGCCAAGATCAACAGCGATTCGGATTTGGCTCTTGTTCGCAACGGCATGCACGACGTGATTTACACGGCATCGACGTCCCTGGCGGCTCACTTTGGCACCCTGACGCCGCAGGTATACGGCAAGTCGGGCACGGGCGAGAAAAGCGGCGAGGACGAATACGCGTGGTTCTGCGCCTATGCACCGGCCGATGATCCCAAGTATGTCATCGCTACTGTCCTGGAGCAGGGCGGCGGTGGCTCAGATACCGCGATGCATGTCGTGCGCGACGTGCTCGGCGTGATTTATGACGAGCCCGATACCTCTTCGGCCTCGGGCGATTCTTCGGTTCGATAGGAGGTTGCGATGGATTTTTCTCCGGCGGATCTGTTCCGTTCAACCAAGACCGGCTCTCGCAGCAGCCTGGACCGCGTCAACAAGCAACTTTCGGCCTCGCGCGGCACGTTTCGCCAAAAGGTGCATATCGGTGTGCTCGTGGCTACTGTGGCGCTTGTCGCCTACGGTGCCATCATTATCTGGTCGGCTTCGCAGTTTAAGGCCGATGCCTCGTTCTCACGCCATCTGCTGGGAATTGGCATCGGTGCGGTGCTGGCGGTGCTGGTCTGGCGTATCGACCTGCGCGGTATTTCCAATTTCTCGACGGCGTTGCTCGTCATCGACCTGATCGTGATCTTTTCGCCCAAGATTCCGGGTCTGTCCTATACGGGCGGTCTGGGCATGACGGGCTGGATCAAGATTCCCGGTATCGGCTTGACATTCCAGCCGGTTGAGCTTGCCAAGCTCATCACCATCTTCTTTATTGCTACGCTTGGCTCGCAGTATAACGGTCGTATCGATACCGCTCGCGACTACGTCAAGCTCTGCGGCATGCTGTCCATTCCGTTTTTGGCCGTCGTTGCCATGGGCGACCTGGGCTCGGGCCTGGTCGTGCTGGTTTCGGGCGCCATCGTCATTTGTATGAGCGGTGCGCGCCGCGAATGGGTGCTGTCGACCCTAGCCCTGCTCGTGGGCCTGGTGGCCCTCGTCCTGGCGCTCGATTCGGTCTTTGATTCGTTGCTCGGCCACGATGTGCTCATCAAGCAGTATCAGATGAACCGTCTGACGGTCTTTATCGACCCCGATAATGCCGATTCGGACGATGCCTACAACCTGCAGCAGTCGCTTATCGCCGTTGGCTCGGGCGGCTTCTTTGGTAAGGGCTTGGGCCATGCGACGCAGTCGGCCGGCGGCTTTCTGCCTGAGTTCCACACCGACTTCGTCTTCGCCTTCCTGTCCGAGACCTTTGGCTTTTGCGGTTCCTTTTTGCTCCTGTGCCTCTACGTGCTGTTGATCTTTTCGACGATTCGCGTCGCCTTTAAGTGTGAGTCGCTGTTTTTGCGTCTTTCGTGTGTGGGCATCGTTGGCATGTGGGCGTTCCAGACCTTCGAAAACATCGGCATGTGCATCGGCATGATGCCGATTACCGGTATTCCGCTACCGTTTATTAGCTTTGGTTCGTCTTCGATGATGATTCAGCTGCTGACGGTGGGTATCGTACAATCCATATGGCGGCATCGTTCGGGCGCCGCGTAACCGCTGGAGGAGTTTGCTATGAAAATTCCCGTAGATAAGCTGACCCGCGCTTTTAAGATGGGCGCGTCCGTTAAGAAGGATTCCGATACGCCGGTGCGCGTCTCGGTCTATCTGGATTCGTCCGCCTCGCGCTTTCTGGCCGAGACGGTGCGTGACGCCTTTGTGCCGCAGACGACCTCGGGCATTGTGCGCGTCGAGCGTCTGGGGGAGGAGCGAATTGCTCCAAAGACCGATACTGATGTGGCACTGGTGCTCTCGTGTGGTTCTGACCGCTTGGAGAGTGCCGTGCAGGAGCTCGTGATCGCCGGCGCGCCCGTATGCGTGCTTGCCGAGTCTGCTGTGGAGGCGCCGTTTATCGAGGAGTCCACGCCCATGCTCGGCGTGGTAGCGGCAACCGATAAGACGTATCTGCTCGAGACGCTTGCCCGCTGGATTCTCGATCGCACCGACAAGGAAACGGCTTTTGCGGCGAACTTTGCCTTCATGCGCATCGCGGCGGCCAATCGTATTATCACCTCGTGCGCGCTTACCAATATGGCGACCGGTGCGTTGGTGTTTTTGCCGGGCGCCGATTATCCCGTTATGGCGCTGGCGCAGGTGGGTATGCTCTTTGAGCTCGCTGCCGTCTTTGGGCGCGGCATTAAGCCTGAGCGCGGCTACGAGGTCGCGGGCGTGCTTGCCGGCGGTCTTGTGATCCGCGCGGTCACCCGCGTGCTCGTCAAGCAGACGCCGCATATTGGGTTTGCCGTCAAGGCGCTCACTGCCGCCGCGGGCACCTATGGTATGGGCCGTGCGCTCGCTTCGCTTTACGAGCGCGATGTCGACTACAGCCGTGCCAACGAGGTGGTCACTGCCACGTTCTCCCGCGTTCGCGATCTGGTGACCACGGTCGCGGGCGCTACCCGTCCTATGGCGTCCTACCAGGACGCATCCGATCTCGCTGCTTAGGGGTTTTCCGTTGCGCGTTGCATACCAAGATTGTTTTCATTTAATTGAGCCGCTGCTCGCCAAGGTCGAGAAACCGAGCCGCTATATCGATCACGAGTGGGGCACGCTTTCCAAGGCCGATGCCGATTACCGTTGTTGCCTGATCTATCCGGACGTATACGAGGTCGGTCTGCCCAACCAAGGTATCGCCATCCTCTACAACATTCTTAACCAGGCCGAGGGCATCTCCTGCGAGCGCGGCTATGTGCCGTGGCCCGATATGGGTGACGCCATGCGCGAGGCGGGTATTCCGCTGCTGTCGCTCGAAGGTGCCGCCCCCGTCGCTTCGTTTGATATCGTCGGCCTGCATGTGCCGCACGAGATGGCGGTGACGAACTTCCTCGAGGCTCTCGACCTCGCTGGCATTCCGCTGTTGGC
Source organism: Collinsella sp. AM10-26 (assembly GCF_003472525.1). Taxonomy (NCBI): domain Bacteria; kingdom Bacillati; phylum Actinomycetota; class Coriobacteriia; order Coriobacteriales; family Coriobacteriaceae; genus Collinsella; species Collinsella sp. AM10-26. The sequence goes on along the minus strand of NZ_QRMC01000006.1, from coordinate 120,653 downwards.
GGCCGACCGCACCGAGGACGACCCCATTGTCATCGCCGGTGGTCCTTCGGTGTACAACCCCGAGCCGTACGCGGCCTTCTTCGATGCTATCCTCATTGGCGAGGGCGAGGAATCGCTGCTCGAGACCTGCCAGCTGCATCGACGTCTGCGTGACGAAGGGGTCCCGCGCGCGCAGATTGTTGAGCAGCTTGCATCCATTGCCGGCAACTACGTGCCGTCGCTCTATGAGGTTCGTCACGACGAGCCCTGCTCGCCGCATGGCTACACCGTGCCGCGTGAGGGAAAGGATGCGCCGACTGTGGTCTACAAGCGCGTCGTCGAGGACTTTGGTGCCACCAATCCGCTGTCGCAGTCGTGCGTACCCTATGCACAGCTGGTCCACGACCGCCTGTCTATCGAGATCCTGCGCGGCTGCGCCCGTGGGTGTCGTTTTTGCCAGGCAGGCATGACGTATCGCCCGGTGCGCGAGCGCTCGGCCGACCAGATCGTCTCGTCGGTGATTCAGGGTCTGGAAAAGACCGGCTATGACGAGGTGTCGCTGACCTCGCTCTCCACGACTGACCACTCCTGCATTCGCGACGTGCTCGGCAGGCTCAACCGTCGCCTGGAGGATACGGGTATTCGCGTGTCCATTCCGTCGCAGCGCCTGGATTCGTTTGGCGTGGATATGGCCGAGTCGGTCGCCGGCGAAAAGAAGGGCGGCCTGACGTTCGCGCCCGAGGCCGGCAGTCAGCGCATGCGCGACATCATTAACAAGAACGTGACCGAGGAGGACCTGGACCGTGCGGCCAAGGCGGCCTTCGAGGCCGGCTGGAACCGCATGAAGCTCTACTTTATGATGGGCCTTCCCGGCGAGCGCGACGAGGACATCGTGGCCATCGCCAATCTGGCCGATCACGTGCTGGAACTCGGTCGTTCCGTGGTGCCCAAGGCTCGTCGCGGCTCGATTTCGGTGTCCATCTCGGTTTCGGTCTTTATCCCCAAGGCTGCCACGCCGTTCCAGTGGTGCCCGCAGCTCGATTACGACGACGTCAAGCGTCGCCAGAAGCTGCTTATCACGAGCGTTCGCAACCGTGCCGTCCGCGTGCATTACCACGATGCCGAGACCTCGCTCATCGAGGCCGCGCTGTCCCGCGCCGGTCGTGACATGACGCCCGTCATCATCGATGCTTGGCGCGCGGGCTCTCGCTTTGACGCCTGGGTAGAGCATTTCTCGCTCGATAACTGGAAGGGGGCTGCTGCCAAAAACGGCATCGACCTCAATGAGCTCGTGCACCTGCCCTACGAGTTGGACTGGCGCCTGCCGTGGGAGCACGTGAGCCCCGGTTGCACGCGCGGCTTCCTCGAGCGCGAGTACCGACGCTCGCTCGAGGGTGTCACGACTCCCGACTGCACCCGCACGTCGTGCACCGGCTGCGGAATCTGCCCCACGCTCCACGCCAAGAATGTATTGATGGGTGATCGCGCATGAGTGAGCGCCTGACCGACAACCCCACGCTCTTTAGACTTCGTGTTCGCTATGGCAAGCGCGATCGCCTTAAGTACCTGGGCCATCTCGAAGTAATCCATACCATTGAGCGCATCGTGCGCCGTGCGGGACTTCCCTATGCCGTCACGCAGGGCTTCTCTCCGCACATGCGCGTGGGCTTCTCTTCGGCGCTACCGGTGGGTACGTCGTCGACCTGCGAGTGGTATGACCTGTTTATGACCGAGTTCGTGGCGCTCGACGAGGCGTTTGGGCGCCTGGCTGCGGCGTCTCCGGCCGATCTGGCACCCATCGAGGCGGCGTACATCGACGTGCGCACGCCGGCGTTGACGGCGCAGCTCACGCGCCTGTCGTATCGCATTGACCTGCACTTGGATCCCGAGGCGCCCGTAAGCGCCGACGAGGTGCGTCGCGCGATCGACGCACTGCGCGCGGACCATGGCATCGACTACGCGCGCGGCAAAAAAAGCAAGCGCTTGGATTTGGATCACACTCTCGTGGGCTATGAGCTCACGGCGGGGGATCGCCCGGACCATTTGGTGCTCATGCTCGACACCCATGCCGACAACGAGGGCTCCATGCGTCCGGAAATTTTGCTTTCCGCTGCTGATGTTTTGTTGCAGGGCTTGACCCCGGGCGTGGATGCACCTATTGTTTCCACCGGTATGCAAGACCTCGTGACCATCTGCTCCTACGATGTCGAGCGTCAGAATCAAGCATGCGAGGACGACGAGGGCCGACTCGTCAGCCCCATACCTGTGCGAACTTGTGGATTTGCTCCACATACTCGTTGACGGGGGTATTATCGCCTGCTACTATATTCGGCTGTTGCACTAACTGATGCATGAAGGGCAAGTAAACATGTACGCAATCGTTAACACGGGCGGCAAGCAGTACAAGGTCGCCACCGACGATGTCATCACCGTCGAGAAGATCGAGGGCAATGAGGGCGACAAGGTCACCCTGCCGGTCATCTTCCTCAACGATGGTAAGAAGATCGTCACCGATCCCGACAAGCTGGCCAAGGCCAAGGTTACCGCTCAGATCGTTGAGCAGTTCAAGGGCGAGAAGCAGCTGGTCTTCAAGTTCCACAAGCGTAAGCGCTATCGTCGTCTGAAGGGTCATCGTCAGCAGCTCACCAAGCTGAAGATCGTGAAGGTCCAGGCTACGTCCCGCGCCAAGAAGGCTGTCAAGGCAGAGGCCGAGGCTGTTGCCGAGGCTCCCGTCGCCGAGTAGATTACACTCGTAACGAAAGAGTAGGTATACACAATGGCACACAAAAAAGGACTCGGTTCCTCCCGTAATGGCCGTGACTCCCGCGGTCAGCGCCTTGGCACGAAGCGCTTCGCCGGCCAGACGGTAACCACGGGCACGATTCTCGTCCGTCAGCACGGCACGCACATCCACCCGGGTGAGAACGTTGGCCGTGGCAAGGACGACACGCTGTTCGCGCTGGTCGACGGTACCGTTGAGTTCCACAAGGGTATCAAGCACAGGGTCAGCGTACGCCCGCTCGCGAACGCGTAATTCACCCTTCATAGAGCACATATGTGGGAGGCACTTGAGTTTTAGGATTCAAGGGTCTCCCTCTTTTTTGTAGGAGGCGATTCTGTTGTCACAGTTCACCGATATCAGCCGCATTAACGTTTGCGGCGGCGACGGCGGAGCCGGATGCATGTCGTTTAGGCGCGAGGCATTTGTTCCCAAGGGCGGCCCCGATGGCGGCGACGGCGGTCGTGGCGGCAATGTCGTCATCCAGGCCGATGCTCAGCTGTCTTCGCTGATCGATTACCGTTTTAAGCATCACTTCCGCGCCGAGCGCGGCACGCACGGCCAGGGCGCTCGTCGCAATGGCAAGAGCGGCGAGGACCTGATTCTTAAGGTCCCTATGGGTACCGTGGTGCGCGAGCTCGACCCCGAGACGCAGACCCCGATGTTCGAGATTGCCGACTTGGTGCACGATGGCGAGCGCGTCGTCGTGGCGCCCGGCGGTGCCGGTGGCCTGGGCAATACCCACTTTGTGACGTCGGTGCGCCGCGCGCCCGCGTTCGCTCAGCTGGGCGAACCGGCCGAGGAGCACTGGATTGAGCTCGAGATGAAGCTTATGGCCGATGCCGCGCTCGTGGGCTTTCCCTCGGTGGGTAAGTCTTCGCTCATTGCGCGCATGAGTGCCGCCCGTCCCAAGATCGCTGACTACCCGTTTACCACGCTCGTGCCAAACCTCGGCATGGTGCGTGCCGGCGAATATTCTTACGTCGTTGCCGACGTCCCCGGCCTTATTGAGGGCGCGAGCGAGGGCAAGGGGCTGGGCCATCAGTTCCTGCGCCACATTGAGCGCACGGCTTTGATCATGCACGTCGTCGACATGACGGGCGGGTTTGAGGATCGCGATCCGGTCGAGGATTATCGCATTATTAACCGCGAGCTCGAGCAGTATGGCGCCGAGCTTTCGGAGCGTCCGCAGATCGTTGTCGCCAACAAGTGCGATGCGCCGGGCACGGCCGACAAGATTGCCGACCTTAAGCGTGCGGCGCTCGACGATGGCCATATGTTCTTTGCCGTGTCCGCCGTGACTGGCGCCGGCCTCAACACGCTGATGCTTGCCGTGGGCGAGCAGGTGGCTAAGCTTCGCGCCGAGCTGGCGGTCTCTGATGAGCCGGTCGTTCTGCGCGACGATGAGTGGGAGCGCCGCCGCCTGCAGCGTGAGAAGCGGTTCCGCATTGTCCAGGAAGAGCCCGGTGCGTTCCGTGTGGTTGGTCGCGCGATTGAGCGCATGGTCATCCAGACCGACTGGGAAAACGAGGAAGCCATCATCTACCTGCAGCATAAGTTTGCGCGCATGGGTGTCGACGATGCGCTCGAGAAGGCCGGCTGCCGTGCGGGCGACGAGGTCCGCATTTGCCAGCGCGCCTTTGACTTTGAGGGCGCCGAGGACTTCTCGGAGTACGAGGAGCTCGAGGATGCTGGCGAGGACGTTGCCGTTGAGGCCATTGACGTGGCCGATGCTGCGGATGAGGGCGTCGAGGTTGTCGATGTGGCGGATGCCGCGGACGATGTCGAGACTCCGGAGGGCGAGTAAGCCATGTCGCTGCGCGGTGGAATCGGTCTGCCCGAGCTTCCTCTAGAGGTTGGGCAGGAGTTTAGGCTTGGCATTATGGGTGGCACCTTTGATCCCATCCATTACGGACACCTGGTGACCGCTGAGCAGGCGCGCGAGTCCCTCGACTTGGATGCCGTGCTCTTTATGCCGGCGGGCACGCCTGCCTTTAAGCTTGACAAGCCGGTGACGCCTGCCGAGGACCGTTATGCCATGACGGTTCTCGCCACCGCCGCGAACCCGGCCTTTTTGGCGAGCCGGTTCGAGATCGACCGTCCGGGCGTAACCTATACGGCCGATACGCTTCATGCCCTTCGCGACTTTTACCCGCCGCAGGTAAAGCTCTACTTTATTACGGGCGCCGACGCAATTATCGATATTGTGACCTGGCATGATGCCGAACGAATCGCTGAGCTTGCTACCTTTATTGCGGCGACGCGACCGGGCTTTGATATCGATACGGCGCGTGCCCGAATCAAAGAGTCGGGTCTGCCGTTCGACGTGCGCTATATCCAGATTCCGGCGCTGGCGATCAGCTCGACCAACATTCGTAAGCGAGTTGCCCGCGGTATGAGTGTGCGCTATCTTACGAGCGAGTCCGTGCTCGGCTATATTCGTAAACGCGGGCTGTATGCCGATCTGGGTCAAAAAGATTTTGAGTGATGGGGGTCTACGTTGCCGGTAGAGGATCAGTTTGAGGGCGATGAGCGCGCGCTGCTGGCGCGTATTCATGGGCTGCTCGATGTTCGCATGAAGGATAAGCGCAAGCGCTATGTCCATTCGCTTGGTGTTGCCGAGACTGCGTTGCACCTAGCCGAGGTGTACGGTGTCGACCGCTTTGATGCCGCCGCCGCCGGCCTGATCCATGACTGGGACAAGGTGCTCTCCGACGACGAGCTGGTCACGCGCGCTCTGCATTATGGCATTAAGATTGCCGGCTCTCCTTCCGCTGCGACGCCGCTTTTGCATGGCCCTGTTGCCGCCTGTGAGCTTCCGCAGCTTTTTCCCGAGCTGTCGCCGGCGGTCTTTCAGGCTGTCGACCGTCACACCGTGGGCGCTTGCGACATGATGCCGCTCGATATGGTGGTCTTTGTTGCCGATGCCATCGAACCCAACCGCCACGGCGATTATGCCCATGCGCTGCGCAAGATGGTGGGGAAGTCCTCGCTCGACGAGTTGTTCTTCTCCTGTTTTGCGCAGGGTCTGGTCTATGTGATTCAGACCGGGCGTTATCTTTATCCCACGGCTATTACGATTTACAACCATTACGCCCAGCTGCGCTAGCTCGGGTGCGTCTAGAAAGAGGTATTCCATGGCCGACGAGACCATGACCGACGAGCAGATTCTTGAGGGTGTGGAGCACAAGAGCTTCGCCGCCACGTCCGACCGCACCGCCGCCTCGCTGTCCGCGAGCGGTGTCGCCGCCGAGGATGTCGCCCGCGCCGCCGCGCAGGCCGCCTACGACAAGAAGGGCGAGGACGTGCAGGTGCTCGACCTGACCGAGCTTTCCGGTGTGTGCGACTACTTTGTGCTCGCCACCGGTACCAACAACCGCCAAGTCGATTCGATCGTCGACGAGATCGAGGAGAAGGTCGCCGAGGCTTGCGGCGAGCATCCGTTCTCCATCGAGGGCCGTGAGCAGAAGACCTGGATGCTCATGGACTACGGTTCTGTTGTCGTCCACGTCTTCACTCCCGAAGCCCGCGACTTCTACCGCCTAGAAAAGCTCTGGGGCGACGCCCCCCAGCTCCCCCTCAACCTCCTCTAGTAGCTCATTTGAGACGGGGTTTAGCTAACCTCACGCATATCGCCGGGCAGTTGCGGTTTTCCGCAGCTACCCGGCTTTCTTTTTACCCAAAGGTGGTTAATCGTTGAAGCGGGATTGGCGGCCGAAGGATAGGGCGGTGTCGCCGAATTTGTCTCGGACGGCGTCGATGGCGACGGAGAGGTCGCGGCGGTCGCTGGATTGGGCTCCGCGGTCATCGATCTCGCAGAACAGGTCGGTTTGGATCCCGCCTTGGTGATCGAAATCGCTCATGCCGATGCCAGCTAAGCGAACATGCATGCCTTCCTGCCAGATGTTGTCGAGCAGTTCGAGTGCAACCGCCACGAAGATGTTCTCATCGTCGGTCGGATGAGGCAGCCGCCGCTGCGCCGTTCGCCCGCTTCCATACGAATACTTGAGCTTGAGCGTCACCGTGGCGCCCGTTAGTCCCTGACGGCGCAGACGGCGTCCCACTGACTCTCCCAACAGTGCAATCGCCGCTTCGATGTCCCCACGCTCAGTCAAATCTTTCGCAAAGGTGCGCTCATTGCTCACCGATTTAACCTCGCGTTCCTCATCAAGACTCGTGACTTCGGAAACCTCGAGTCCCAGAGCACGCTGGCGCATGCGTACGCCGTTGACACCAAAAATAGAGGCCAAGGTGGATTCCGGTGCACGTGTCAGCTCGCCGAGCGTGTAGATGCGCATGCGGCGCAGTCGCTCTTCGGCCGAGCGCCCGATGCCGCTCATGGCAGATACCGGCAGCGCGGCCAAAAAGCGCTGTTCGGTTCCGGGACGCACGATGGTCAATCCAAACGGCTTGTCCCGCTCACTTGCGATCTTTGCGACCGTTTTGTTGCAGCCGACACCGATGGAGCAGGTCACGCCGAGCGCTGCCACGCGGTCGCTTATGCGTCGTGCAACCTGCAACGGGTCTTCGGGCGCAAAGCGACCCGGTGTGATATCGATAAAAGCCTCGTCGATGGATACGCGCTCAACGCGCGGGGTCTCGTCGGCGAGAATCGCCATGACCTGCGCGCTGACCTCGCGGTAGCGATCAAAATGCCCATGCGTCCAAATGGCCTGCGGACACAGGCGCCGTGCCTCGGCCGAGGGCATGGCGGAATGCACGCCAAAGCGACGCGCCTCGTAGGAGCAGGTCGATACAACACCGCGAGAATCGGCGTCACCGCCCACGATGAGCGGCTTGCCGCGCCACTCGGGGTGGTCGAGCATCTCCACGCTCGCAAAAAACGCGTCGAGGTCCATGAGGCCCACCGCCGGTCCCGTCCAGGGCGGCGGCGTGACGCCCGCAGCATCCTCATAACCGTATGTATGTTCGCGTCTTTTCATGGCATGAGTATACCGCGCAGCTCATGTGGGGTGCGTGGATGTGCTTGCAAATCGCGAATTCTTGTCTAAGATATGGATTTGCCTTCGACTACACCGAAGAAGTTGGTCTCACGGACTTCACCTGCCCGCGTCGATGGCGTATTATATTCAAATGTTTGTTTGTAGTTGCAGCCTAAAGCTGCTTGGTTGGAGGAGTTTCCTTTGGCAGTCAAGATTCGCCTTGCTCGTCACGGCGCTAAGAAGCGTCCGTACTACCGTGTCGTCGTCGCCGATTCCCGCGCCCCGCGTGACGGTCGTATCATCGAGGAGGTTGGCCGCTACAACCCGATGACCGCCCCCAAGACCATCAACCTCGATCTCGAGAAGATCGCCGACTGGCAGGCAAAGGGTGCTCAGCTCACCGACGCTGTCGTCGCTCTGGTCAAGGCCGCCAACGAGGGCGAGAAGACCGAGACCGTCGTCAAGAAGTCCAAGAAGCAGCTCGCCAAAGAGGCCGAGGCCGCTAAGGCTGCCGCTGAGGCCGCTGAGGGCGCCGAGGAGTAAATCGTGCCTGAGGTTGACGCTGCACAGCTCGAGGGTGAGGCAATGCTCTCAGATCGCATCGCCGATCTCGTCGAATATCTCGTTGTTCAGATCGTCGACGACCCGGATTCCGTGAGCCTTGAGGTCATCGATGGCGAAGACGCCTCTACTATTGAGGTTTCGGTTGCCGAGGATGACGTCGCTAAGGTCATCGGCCGTCGTGGCCGTACCATCAAGGCCATTCGCACGCTCGCCCGTGCACTGGCCGCTCGCCTCGACACTGCAGTCGAGGTAGAGGTTCTGGGCTAGGACCTTGAGGTCCCAGTACAAAAACATCGCCCGTGTGGTCAAGCCGCACGGAAGGAAGGGGGAGGTCCTCGCGCAGCCGCTGCGGGGGCTTCCTTCTGTATTGGAGCCGGGTATGCGCATCGCCTTGACGCCGCCGGCACTCAAGCGCGACCGCTTTTGCAAGGTCGTGTCCGTCACCGATACGGGCGATGGCGATCTGGTCTTGTTTGAGGGCATTGACGACTTGACGGCCGCCGAGGGCATCACGGGATGCTATGTGCTGGCAAATCGTGACGATTTTGAGCTCGATTCACTCGACGCCGCCTATACCGACCTGATGGGTCGCGAGGTGGTCGATGAGCGCTTTGGCTCGCTCGGCACGATTGTCGAGATTATGTCGACGCCCGCCAACGATGTTTGGGTTGTCGAGGGCGATCGGTACGGCGAGGTACTGATTCCCGTGATCGAGCAGGTTGTGCTCGATCTTCCCGATCAGGGGGCAATTTCCGTCCACGTTATGGATGGTTTGATCGATATGGACAAGTAGGGAGGACAACATGCTGATCGAGACCCTTTCGGTCTTTCCCGAGATGTTTGAGCCCGTCATGTCCACGTCGATTTTGGGCCGCGCCCGCAAGGCCGGCCTTTTTGATTTTAAGGCGTATAACCTGCGCGACTGGACGCACGACCGCCATCGTACCGTCGATGACGAGCCGTACGGCGGCGGGCAGGGCATGCTCATGAAGGTCGAGCCTATTGCCGAGGCCGTCGAGGCCATTAGCGCAGAGGGTCCCAAGCCCACTGTGGTGTTTTTTACCCCCTGTGGCGAGCCTTTTACGCAGCATGTGGCCGAGCGCCTACTCAAAAGTGAGCGCCTGCTGTTTGTGTGCAGTCGCTACGAGGGCGTCGATGAGCGCGCGTATGCGTATGCCGACGAGCGCCTGTCGATCGGCGACTATGTGCTCACGGGCGGCGAGCTCCCCGCCATGGTCGTGGCCGATGCTGTCGTTCGCCTCATCCCCGGCGCCCTGGGCGATGAGATGAGCAACGTGGATGAGTCCTTCTCGACTGCCGAGGACGGTGGCCTGCTCGAATATGCGCAGTACACCCGCCCCGCCGAGTTCAACGGCGAGGGTGTGCCCCCGGTGCTCGTGAGTGGCGATCATGCCAAGGTTGACGCCTGGCGCCGTAAGAATGCCATTGAGCGTACCTGCCGCTGGCGACCCGATCTGATCGAGACGGCACGGCTTACGCCCGAGGAGCGCGTGTACGCGCAAGAGATTTTGGACGCGTCGTATTCGCTAAGCGAGGAGTGAGAATGGTTCCATCGCAGCATTCCGTGCTAAAGGGTGCCTTTGAGTGGATCGTGGTCGTCGCGATTGCGCTCGTCGCCACCTTTTTGATTCGCTCGTTTGTGGTTGAACCCTTTGTGGTGCCTACCGGCTCCATGGAGTCTACGATCGAGATTGGCGATCAGATTCTGGCGCAAAAGGTGAGCCTCGAGCTCGGTCAGCCCGTCAAACAGGGCGATATTGTGGTATTCCACAACCCCGATGGCACCTCCGAGCACGATGTTCTCGTCAAGCGAGTTATTGCCACGGCCGGCCAGACGGTCGACCTTCAGGACGGCAAGGTCGTCGTCGACGGCCAGGCGCTCGATGAAGACTATACGACCGGCATGAGCTGGCCGCTTTCGGTCCAGGCGCCCGCTGCTCAGGTGAGCTATCCTTACACCGTCCCTGACGGGTGCGTGTGGGTGATGGGCGACAACCGCGAGAACTCTGCCGACTCCCGCTACTTTGGCCCGGTCGACCGTTCGGACCTGATCGCCGTGGCGCTTGTTCGCTACTGGCCGCTCAACCGTATCGGCGCTATCGACTAAAAACCGCTATAGTACAGTACCTAACCGTGTAATCGTTTCGACAAGGGGATATTAGAGGCATGAACGCTTCATCGCTTTCCTTCCAAGACATCATCCTGCGTCTCCAGCAGTACTGGGGCGAGCAGGGCTGCGTCATTATGCAGCCCTATGACTCCGAGGTCGGTGCCGGTACCTTCCACACCGCGACCACGCTGCGCTCGCTCGGTCCCGCCGAGTGGCGCACCTGCTATGCGCAGCCCTGCCGCCGTCCCGCCGACGGCCGCTACGGCGAGAACCCCAACCGCATGCAGCACTACTATCAGTTCCAGGTGCTCATCAAGCCCTCGCCGGTTAACGCCCAGGAGCTCTACCTGGGTTCGCTGGCCGCCATTGGCCTGGACCCCAACGACCATGACGTCCGCTTTGTCGAGGACGACTGGGAGAGCCCGACGCTCGGCGCCTGGGGCCTTGGCTGGGAGGTCTGGCTCAACGGCATGGAGGTCACGCAGTTTACGTACTTCCAGCAGGTGGGCGGTATCGAGGTCGACCCCGTGCCCGTCGAGATCACCTATGGCCTGGAGCGTATCGCCATGTACGCTCAGGGCGTCAACTCGGTCTACGACCTGGTGTGGAGCTACCTGCCCGACGGCACGCCCATGACCTACGGCGACGTGTTCCTCGAGAACGAGCGCGAGTTCAGTGCCTATAACTTTGAGGTCGCCAACGTCGAGATGATGCGTCAGAAGTTTGACGACTACGAGGCCGAGTGCCATTCCTGCCTGGAGCGCAAGCTTCCGCTGCCGGCGTACGACTGCGTCATGAAGTGCAGCCACGCTTTCAATCTGCTCGATGCCCGCGGCGCGCTGTCCGCGGTCGAGCGTGCCAACTACATCCTGCGCGTCCGCGCCGTTGCCAAGGCGTGCTGCGAGGCCTATATGGCCGAGGTCGCCGGAGTTAACGAGAATGCCGATCAGGAAGGCGAGGTGGCGTAAGCCATGGCAGACGCTAAGGATTTCCTGTTTGAGATCGGTACGGAGGAAATGCCCTCCGCACCGTTGAACAATGCCGTCAAGCAGCTTGGCACCATGATCGCCAAGGGCCTCGACGAGGCCGGTCTGGCCCACGGCGAGGTCCGCGTGATCTCGAGCCCGCGTCGTCTGGCTGCACTCGTTGCCAACGTCGCCACCGCGACCGATGAGGTTCACGAGGTCAAGCGTGGCCCCGCGGCCAACATTGCCTTCGACGCTGACGGTAACGCCACCAAGGCCGCCCAGGGCTTTGCCCGCAAGTGCGGTGTGGCTGCCGAGGACCTGGTCCGTCGCGAGGACACTGACGGTCGCGAGTATGTGTTCGCCGAGAAGAACATTCCCTCCGTACCGGCTACGCCGATTCTGACCGCTCTGTGCGAGAAGACCATCGCCGGCCTGCAGTGGCCCAACTACCGCAGCCAGCGCTGGGGTCACGAGCATGCGACCTTTGTTCGTCCGGTCCGCTGGATCTGCTGCCTTTTGGGCGAGGATGTTGTGCCCGTGTTGTTTGCCGACGTGACGAGCGGCAACACCACGCGCGGTCATCGCGTACTTGGCCCTGGCGACTATGTGGTTGCCAGCCCCGCTGTTTACGAGCAGGTGCTCGAGGACGCCGGTGTGCTTTCTGCCGAGCGTCGTCGTGAGGCCATCCTTGCCGGTATCGCCGAGGTCGAGGCTGCCCGTCCCGGCTGCCATGTCGATACGCCCAAGAAGGTCTTTGAGGAGGTCATTAACCTCTGCGAGTGGCCGACGGTGCTCGTCGGTACCTTCGATGAGGAGTTCCTCAAGGTCCCGCACGAGATCATCTGCGAGTCCATGCTCACCAACCAGCGCTACTTCCCGATCTATGACGGCGAGGGCAAGCTCACGCGTGAGTTCGTGGTCGTTTCCAACAGCAAGCCTGAGAATGCCGAGCGCGTGATCGACGGTAACGAGCGCGTCGTGCGCGCCCGTCTGGACGACGCAAAGTTCTTCTACGAGGAGGACCTGAAGATCTCCCTCGACGAGTTCCGTGAGCGCCTGGCCAAGGTTGCCTTCCAGGAGAAGCTCGGTAGCGTGCTCGCCAAGTCCGAGCGCATCGAGCAGCTCGCGCTCGCTATCGCCCGCGAGGCTCATCTGGGCGCCCACCTTGCCGCCGATGCCGCTCGCGCCGCGCACCTGTGCAAGGCCGATCTGGTGTCCAACGCCGTCGTCGAGTTCACGAGCCAGCAGGGCGTGATGGGCGGTTATTACGCGACCGCGATGGGGGAGAACGACGAGGTCGCCCACGCCATTCGCGATCACTATCGTCCCCGCTTTGCCGGTGACGAGCTGCCCGAGGGCACCGCTGGCTGCATCGTGGCCTGTGCCGACAAGCTCGATACCATTGCCGGTATCTTTGCCATCGGCGAGCCCCCGACCGGCTCCTCCGACCCCTATGCGCTGCGTCGTTCCGCTATCGGCATCATCAACATCCTGCGCGACCGCCTGCCGATCGACCCCACGTCGCTCATCGACTTTGCGCTCGAGCTCTATAGTGAGCAGGGCATTGAGTTCGACGCCACCGAAGTCGCCCAGCAGGTTCGCGACTTCTTCCATGGCCGCCTGGTGAGCATGGCCCGCGACGAGAAGATCCCGGCCGATACCGTTGCCGCCGTCTCTGCGGTGCACATCATCGCCCCGTCCGTCTTCTTCGCCCGCTGCGCCGCTCTCGATGAGGCCCGCAAGAACGATGCCGAGACCTTCGACAACCTGGCTACCGCCTATGCTCGCGCCGCGCACATCTCCAAGCCCGAGCTGGGTGCGGAGTACGACCGCAGCCTGATGGGCGAGGTCGAGCTTGCGCTTGCCGACGCCTCTGAGGCCGCTCAGACCGCCGTCGATGCTGCTCTCGCCGCCGAGGATTATCCTGCCGCATTTGCTGCCCTCGCCGCCCTGCGCGCGCCCATCGACCGTTTCTTCGACGAGGTTATGGTCATGGACAAGGACGAGCAGCTCCGCGATAATCGCCTTAAGCTGCTCAACCGCTTCGAGGCCGTTTTCTCCGGCATCGCCAATATCGGTGAGCTTGCCCGCAAAAAGTAAGCCAGCCTGCGCATAAGCGCAAAAGGAGCCCCGCATGGATTGCCCGGTCACCGCTCGTCCCACCGTTATCGTTATCTCCGACTCGCTCGGTGATACCGCTTGTGAGGTGGTGCTTGCGGCGTCCGGGCAATTTGATGAAGGGGTTTTTCATCTCTTGCGCCTGCCCAAGGTGAACTCGGTGGAGCAGGTTAAATCGTTTGTGGGTCCGCGCGTCGATGCGGACCATCGCGATATTGCCGTATTCCACACCATTGTCGACCCGGCGCTACGTGCTCGTGTGCTCGATTACCTGGGCATGCTGCATATTCGCTCGGTCGACCTGATCGGCCCGACGCTCGCCGTGCTGTCGTCGCTCATCGGTGTACCGCCCAAGGGCGTCGCGGGCGTGATTCACAAGACCGATGACCGCTATTTCCATCGTATCGAGGCCATGGAGTATTTCGTTGAGCACGATGACGGGCGCGGCTGCGACGATCTGTCGGGTGCCGATATCGTGCTGCTGGGCGTATCGCGCACGTCCAAGACGCCGCTGTCGATGTTTTTGGCCTTTCAAGGTTACAAGGTTGCCAATGTTCCGTTGGCCCATGGCATGGAGCCGCCCAAGTCAATTTACGAGGTCGACCCGATGCGTTTGTTTGGCCTGATTTCGACCGTCGACGTTATTTCCGAGATTCGCGATAGCCGCTTGGGCGATGACTACGCCCGTGCCGTTGCCGGCTCCTATGCCGAGCCCGAGAGCGTGCGCAGCGAGCTCGAGGAAGCTCGTGCGCTCATGAAGCGCCTAGGCTGCTTTGTGGTGCGTACCGACGGCAAGGCCATCGAGGAAAGCGCTGCCGAGATCATTAGCCATCTGGAGGAAATCAAAGAAGCCCGCGCACGCCGCGCCGCCCGTCGGGCCCAACAAACGTAGCCCATTTGGGATAAGGTTGTGTTTGGGTAGCTAATTTGGGACGGGGCTATTTTAGCTACCCATAATCCGGATACGGCTTGGGGCCGAACGCTCGTGTGGGGTAGCTAAAATAGCCCCGTCCCAAATTAGCTACCCAAAGAGACTACCTCAAAATAATGCATGATTATGGTAAAGCGATTTAGCAGTTTTTACTGCTTTTAACCTGCAATTACACTCTAGTGGTATCTTCATAAGGTAACCACCTTTACCTACCGTTTACCGCCAGTTTTAGCACGTTTACCAAACCGCGCATCCTCTGCTCAAGCCCGCTCAAAACCCGCCGTATAGTTCCCTCACGGCCCGCATCCGGCGGGTCGATTCGTTACCACGGTCGTGCGCGTAAGTGCATGGAAGGGGAAGTATCGTGAGCGATTGCAAGAGGGTTTACCGTTTTGGAACCGACGCCCAGGGCACCTGTGTCACCGAGGGCGACAAGTCCATGAACTTTGTGCTTGGCGGCAAGGGCGCTAACCTTGCCGAGATGAGCCGCATCGGCCTGCCGGTCCCCGGTGGCTTTACCATTACCTGCCAGACCTGCGTTGAATACTCCGGTGCCGGCAACGTGTGGCCCGAGGGCGCGCTCGACGAGATCGTTGCCGCCGAGGCAGACCTCGAGGACCGCTGCGGCAAGAAGCTTGGTGACGCTAACGATCCGCTGCTCGTGTCGGTTCGCTCGGGTGCTCCGTTTTCCATGCCCGGCATGATGGACACGGTTCTTAACCTGGGCCTCAACGACGACTCGGTTCAGGGTCTCATCGCCCAGACGCAAAACCCGCGCTTTGCCTGGGACAGCTATCGTCGCTTTATCCAGATGTTCTCCAACGTCGTCATGGGTGTCGATGCCGACTTGTTCGAGAATGCCCTGACCCAGGCCCGCCTGGTCGCCGGCGTTCGCGTCGATTCCGAGCTTTCGGCCGAGGACCTGCAGGAGCTCGTCGAGACGTTCAAGGGCATTTTCTCCGACAACGTCGATGCCGCCCTGTACCCCGAGCTCGATGTTGCGGACGGCAAGCCCGTCTTCCCGCACGATCCGGAGCTCCAGCTACGCCTTGCTATCCAGGCCGTCTTCGGCAGCTGGATGAACGAGCGCGCCTGCATCTACCGCAAGCAGCATGGTATCTCCGACGAGCTCGGCACCGCCGTCAACGTTCAGGCTATGGCATTTGGCAATAAGGGCGAGACCTCGGCGACCGGTGTCGCCTTTACGCGCAACCCGGCCGACGGCGCCAAGGAGTTCTACGGTGACTTTCTGGTTAACGCCCAGGGCGAGGACGTCGTCGCCGGCATCCGCAATACCGAGCCCATCGCCGACCTCAAGACCACCCCGGGCCTCGAGTCCGCAGGTGAGGAGCTTGAGTGTGTCTTCCTGACGCTTGAGGATCACTACCGTGACATGTGCGACATCGAGTTTACCATCGAGCAGGGCAAGCTCTGGATGCTCCAAACCCGCGTGGGCAAGCGTACCGCCACCGCCGCTCTGCGCATCGCTATCGAGATGGTCGAGGAAGGCCTCATCACCCGTGAGGAGGCCGTGAGCCGCATCGACCCCGCTCAGCTCGACCAGCTCCTGCACCCGCAGTTCGACTCCTCTAAGAAGTACGAGGCGCTTGCACACGGCCTTAACGCCAGTCCCGGTGCCGCCGTGGGTGAGGTCGTGTTCTCGAGCGATGACGCCGTCGCGCGTTCTGCCGAGGGCCATAAGGTCATTTTGGTCCGCTGGGAGACCAACCCCGATGACCTGAAGGGTATGGTCGCCGCCGAGGGCATCTTGACGAGCCATGGTGGCAAGACGAGCCACGCAGCCGTTATCGCCCGCGGCATGGGTACGCCCTGCGTCTGCGGTGTCGAGCGTTTCCATATCGACGCGGCCGAGAAGGTCGTGCGCATCGAGGGCAGCGACCGCGTGCTGCACGAGGGCGACATCATCTCCATCGACGGCACTCAGGGCATCGTCGTCGATGGCGCTGTCGATTTGGTCTCCGCTGAGCTCACCGGCGATCTGGACACCATCCTGTCTTGGGCCGACGAGATCCGCCTGGACGGGACCGACGGTCACGCCAACCACGTGCGCGTCAACGCCGACAACCCCGAGGATGCTGCGCTCGCGCTCGAGTTTGGCGCCGAGGCCATAGGCCTGTGCCGCACCGAGCACATGTTCCTGGGCGACCGCAAGAACATTATCCAGAGCTTCATCCTGTCCGACGACGAGGCTGTGAAGCAGCAGGCCCTGGCCGATCTGCTCAAGGTCCAGACTGAGGATTTCTTGGCGATGTTCAAGACCATGTCCGGTCGCGATGTGGTCGTTCGCCTGCTTGATCCGCCGCTGCACGAGTTCTTGGATAATCCTCGCGAGCTCGAGGTCGCCATCACCAAGAAGGAGGCCGCCGGCGCTCCCGAGGAGGAGCTCACTGCCCTGCGCGCCCGCCTGCGTCGCATTGACGGCATGGTCGAGTCCAACCCCATGCTGGGCTTGCGCGGCGTGCGCCTGTCCGTCGTCTTTGGCGATCTGCCGCTCATGCAGGTCCGCGCTGTGGCCACGGCTGCCGCCCGCCTTATCAAGGAGGGCGTCGACCCGCGCCCCGAGATTATGGTCCCGCTCGTTTCCATCACGGACGAGCATGTCCAGACCCGCGAGGTCATCGAGCGTGTCATCGCCGAGGTATCCTACGAGGAGGGCGTCGAGCTCAACATTCCCGTGGGCACGATGCTCGAGCTGCCGCGCGCCTGCATGGTCGCTGACGAGATCGCCCATCACGCCGACTTCTTCTGCTTTGGCACCAATGACCTCACCCAGACGACCTTTGGCTTCTCGCGCGACGACGCCGAGGCCAAGTTCATCCCGCTGTACATGCATAAGAAGATCTTGAAGGATAACCCCTTCGAGACCATCGACACGGCGGTGCTGGAGCTGGTGCGCATGGCTGTCGAGAAGGGCCGCGCCACCAACCCCGGCATGCACTTTGGCGTGTGCGGTGAGCACGGCGGCGACCCTAAGTCTATCAAGGGCCTGTTCAACGTGGCCGATGTGGACTATGTGTCCTGCTCGCCTTACCGCGTGCCCCTGGCGCGCCTGGCCGCCGCTCAGGCCAAGCTCGAGGCCAAGCGTTCCGCCTAACGTTTTGGGTGTAGACGCCTAGTGTAGCCCCCCTTCATGCCGCCCGTCTCATTCGTGAGGCGGGCGGTTATCATGTGCGGGTTTTGTCTTTTTGTCTGCGTAAAAAATTGTTCTTGCAGCAGAAACCCGCGCGTGTATACTCGAATACGTTTGTTCAACTACGTGCCGGCCAAGGTGGTACGGCACCTCTAGAAGAGTAAGGAATTGCACATGGATTACATCCGCGCAATCGAGCGTCAGCAGATCCGCGAGGACATTCCTCAGGTTCGCGTCGCCGACAACGTCAAGGTTCACTACCGCATTAAGGAAGGCGACCGCGAGCGCATCCAGGTCTTCCAGGGCGACGTCATCCGTATGGCCGGCGCCGGTGCCCGCGAGACCTTCACCGTCCGCAAGATGTCCTTCGGTGTCGGTGTTGAGCGTACCTTCCCGCTTCACAGCCCCAAGATCGCCAAGCTCGAGGTCGTTCGTCATGGTCGCGTCCGTCGCGCCAAGCTGTACTACCTCCGCGACAAGGTGGGCAAGGCTGCTCGCATCCCCGAGAAGCGCTAAGAAGATCGCAGCGTCTGTCCACTCGTTTGGACACAAGGGTCACCTTCGGGTGGCCCTTCTTTTTATCTGATTTGCATGCAAGGAGGGCCTGGTATGGCCAACATGACGAGCTCGGTTTCGGCATCGCAGGTTGCCGGTGAGTTGGCGAGCGCTACGTTTGAGGAGATTCCCGCCCTCGTGGAGCATTATCGCGAGGACCCGCGCCAGCAGGTGATCAAGGCTTGTGAACGCGCCCTCAAACGCCATGCCAAAGAGCTTGCAGAGCGTGAGCGCGTCAATGACATGTACGAGCTTATGCATGAGCTTGGCGGCGATGGGGTGGTCGTTGGTGTCGATGAGGTGGGTCGCGGATCGGTGGCCGGTCCTCTGACGGTGTGCGCCGTCTGTCTTCCTATGGAGCCGCGCGTCTGGGGTATCAACGATTCCAAAAAGCTCACGCCGGCGCGCCGCGAGCTGCTCTCGGTGAAGATTGCCGAGGTGGCGACGGCGATCGGTTTTTGCCATATCGCGCCTACGGATATCGATGATATGGGCATGGCCCGCGCCATCCGCGCTGCCGTCGCGGGCGCCGTGGCCGATACGCGCCTCGAGCCCGACTGCGTCCTCATGGATGGCAACCCCTTGGGCGCCGTTCCTAACGAGCGCGATGTGGTGAAGGGCGATGCCAAAATCGCCTGCATCGCCGCTGCGTCCATCATGGCCAAGGTCACGCGTGACGAGATGATGGTCGAGTACGACGCCGAGTACCCCGAGTACCATCTGGCCGAGTCGAAGGGCTATGCAAGCCCCGAGCATATCGAGGCCATTCGCAAACATGGACTTTGTCCACTGCACCGCGTGAGCTTTTGCGGAAACTTTTTGCAGACTGAGCGCCTTTTCTAGATC
Source organism: Collinsella sp. AM10-26 (assembly GCF_003472525.1). Lineage (NCBI taxonomy): Bacteria > Bacillati > Actinomycetota > Coriobacteriia > Coriobacteriales > Coriobacteriaceae > Collinsella > Collinsella sp. AM10-26. The sequence continues at coordinate 101,688 of NZ_QRMC01000006.1, read as the reverse complement.
AATTGTGGAGAAAGGGACCCCTGGCGTTTTATAAACCTGCTGGTAGCGGGCCGTGTGCAACGTGATTGTTGCGTACGGCCCATTTTTTGTCGGTATTTGGTCAGCTTTTGGTTTGCATCCGGTACTTACCCGCATGAAAGGTGCCCTCATCATCGGGGCAATGCAGTGTGCGGGAAAGGAGACCCATGAGTGCCGCAAGCAAAAAGAGCAAGACGCAGCAGCTCAAGGAGCGTTGGGAAAACGGCGAGCTCGATTGTGGGGCGATGACGCCCGAGCTTATCAAGGGACTCAGCCCCCGCGAGCTGGGCATGCTGGGCGAGCTGATCACCATCGACTACTTTAACGAGCGCGGCTACACCTTGCTGGAGCAGGGCTATCGTTGCACCGAGGGTGAGGCCGATCTGGTGCTGCTCGATGAGCTCGACGATGTCGTGGTGATGGCCGAGGTCAAGACCAGACGCGTTGCACTGGATTGCAGCACGCGGGTCTTTCCCGAGGAGGCCGTGGACGCCCAAAAACAACGCCGCTACCGCCGCATCGCAAGTTGCTATCTCATGGAGCATTATCCGCTCAAGGCGATTCGCTTCGATGCCGTGGGCGTCACCATCCGCGGCGGGCATATCGCCGAGATCGAGCATCAGTACAACGCATTCGATTGGCAGGTGTCGTGATGGCGTTCGAGACGTTTGCCGTTCACGCGGCCTGCATCCGCGGCGTCGAGGCGATTCACGTCACGGTCGAGGTCTCGCTTGCCGGTGGCGTTCCGGGCATCCAGATGCTCGGCATTCCGAGTATGGAGGTGATGGAGTCACGCGGTCGTATTCGCTGCGCGATGCGCTCCGCCGGGTTCGAGATTCCGCGCTCGGGCATTACGGTCAATCTGGCGCCCGGCGATATTCGCAAGACCGGTAGCGGCTTTGATTTGCCCATCGCCATTGCGGTATTGGCGGCCGATGGTCAGATTCCCCGCGACAACCTCGATCGTTGTCTTATCGCAGGTGAGCTTGGCTTGGACGGTACGGTGCTTCCTGTCAAGGGCGAGGTGGCGTTTCAGCTATTGGCACGTGATATGGGGCTGTCCTTTATCGCCGGCAGGTCCGATCAGCATGTGCCGCTTGCGGGCGTTGACTGCGGGTTTATCGACCATCTATCTCAGCTTGCCCATGGCATGGGGGACGCCGCGCGGCATTATCTGGATTCTGAAGTGCTCGAGGCGACCTTTGAGCCCGAGCTCGACTATGCCGACGTACTGGGGCAGGAAGTCGCTAAACGCGGCATGGCGCTTGCGGCGGCAGGAGAACTCGGACTGCTCATGATTGGGTCCCCGGGATCGGGCAAGACGATGCTTGCGCGCCGTATGACCGGCATCCTGCCCGAGCTTTCCGTTGAAGATCAACAGGAGGCGCTGTGCATCCATTCGGTTTTGGGTGAGAACATTGATGGCTTGTTGGCGGGGCACCGGCCCTTCCGCAGTCCCCACCACAGTATTTCGACCGCAGGCCTTATCGGCGGAGGACGCCCGGTGCATCCGGGTGAGATCAGCCTTGCTCATGGCGGCGTGCTCTTTTTGGACGAGCTTGCCGAGTTTCCCACGGGTGTGCTGCAGACGCTGCGTCAGCCCATCGAACGCGGCTATGTGAGGATCGTACGCGTCGACGGGGCCTTTACCTTCCCGTCGCGCTTTCAGCTGCTGGCCGCGAGCAATCCCTGTCCCTGCGGCTTTTTGGGCGATCGCGAGGTGCCATGCCGCTGCTCGGCATCGATGGTGGAGCGCTATCGGGCAAAGCTGCGCGGTCCTTTGGCCGACCGTATCGACATGATGATCGATGTGACCCGTCCCGACCCCCAAGTGATTATCGAGGGTGCGGAGGGTATGTCGTCGGCCGAGTTGCGTGACTTCGTTGTGCGCGGTCGTGCTTTTCGCGCTTGGCGCGAATCCCGTATGGACGATGCGGACGCCGAGGCCGAGGATGATGAGACGCGGTCCATTGACGGCGTCGTTTCGACCTTTGAGCTCGATGATGCGGCGGAGAAGTGTGTGCTCGGCCTGTCAAAGCGCACGCATCTCACGGGCCGCGGCATCGTGCGCCTGGTGCGTATCGCACGTACCATCGCCGACGTCGCCGAGAGCGAGCAGGTGACGCAGGATCACGTGCTCGAGGCGGCGATGTACCAGGGAAGGAGGGACCAATGATGGCCGAGGGGACCTTCGAGCTGCATCCAGGTGACGCGTTGTATCCCGAGACCGTTTTGGAGCTTTCTGATGTACCCCAGACGCTCTTTGTGCGCGGCAACCCCGAGGTGCTTTCGACGCCTGCGCTCTCCATCATCGGCGCGCGCAAGGCCTCTCCGTATGGTCTTGCCGTGGCAGAGCTTGCGGCAAAGGTGGCGGTCGAGGCGGGAGTGACGGTTGTTTCGGGCGGCGCGGTCGGTTGTGACCAGGCCTCGGGTTGGGCTGCGGTCAACGCCGGCGGCAAACACGTCGTGGTGCTGGGGACGGGCGCCGACGTGGTTTACCCGCGTTCGAGCGCGGGGCTTATTACTCGCACGCTCGATACGGGTGGCGCGATCGTGTCGATCTCTCCGTGGGGCATGGGTCCGCGCAGGTTTGCCTTTCCGCGCCGCAATCGTGTGATCGCGGCCCTGTCGCAAGCCCTCTTTGTATCCGAGGCGGGTATGCCTTCCGGGACGTTTTCTACAGCCGAGGCTGCTATGGATTTGGGGCGCGAACTTCTTGCCGTGCCGGGGTCGATCCTATCGCCCGAGTCGCGTGGCACGAATTACCTCATTGCGAACGGTGCCTGCTGCATCATCGACGAGGAATCTATTGAGATGGCTATTTCACGCATCTACGGCACCCTGCGCTACTCGCGCCCCGATGCTCCCGGTATTGCCGACTTGGATCCAACACGGCAGACCGTGATGCATGCGCTCATCGCCTCTCCGCTCAAGGTCGATGACATCGCGGCGCTCGTCTCGCTCGATGCCGTCGGCGTACTCAAACTCCTAGGTTCGCTTGAGCTCGAGGGTCTTATCGAGCGCATGATGGATGGAAGGTATGCGCCCTCCAAGTTTGCCCTTCACGCCCAGACCCCCTTCGGTCACAATGGAAAACGTGTCAATTAGAAAGGTGTTTGCAGATGCTGTTTGATCAGGTGACGGTTATCGGTGGCGGTTTGGCGGGTTCGGAATGCGCGATCCAGCTGGCAGACCGCGGATTCGCCGTAAAGCTGTGCGAGATGCGCCCCCAGGTGAGCTCCCCGGCCCACCATACCGATCACCTGGCAGAGCTCGTCTGCTCCAATTCGTTTAAGTCGACCCGTCCGGACTCTGCGGCTGGTTTGCTGAAGGCCGAGCTTGAGCGCATGGGCTCGGTCCTGCTCGATTGCGCCCGTCGCGCGGCTGTTCCCGCCGGTGGTGCCCTGGCGGTCGACCGTGTCAAGTTTTCCGAGCTTGTCGAGGCCGAGGTTGCCGCCCGTCCCAATATCGAGATCATTCACGGCGAGGTCACGCGGATTCCCGAGGGTCACGTGGTCATTGCCGCCGGCCCCTTGTGCTCGCCGGCGCTGAGCGAAGAGGTCATGAAGCTCGTCGGTGGCGACGCCCTTGCGTTCTTCGATGCCGCGGCACCGATCGTCGATGCCTCCACGCTTGATATGGACGTGCTGTTCTCGCAGTCGCGCTACGAGGAACAGGGGAGTGGCGACTACCTCAATGCCCCGCTCAACAAGGAAGAGTACGAGGCCTTTATCGAGGCGCTCACCACGGCCGACCGCGTGGTGCTCAAGGACTTTGAGGGCGGCGATCTGTTCCAGGCATGCCAGCCTGCCGAGGAGGTTGCGCGCACCGGCAAGGACGCCATTCGCTTTGGCGCCATGAAGCCCGTCGGCCTCACCGACCCGCGTACCGGACGTCGCCCCTGGGCAGCGATTCAGCTGCGTGCCGAGAACAAGGAGAAGACTGCCTATAACCTGGTGGGCTTCCAGACCAACCTGACCTTTGGCGAGCAGAAGCGCGTCTTCCATATGGTGCCGGGCCTGGAGAACGCCGAGTTCTTCCGCTACGGTGTCATGCACCGCAATACCTTTGTCGACGCCCCGCACGTGCTCGATGGCACCTTTGCCGTGCCCGGTACGAGCGTGCGCCTTGCCGGCCAGATCACCGGCACCGAAGGCTATATGGAGGCCGTGGCGACCGGTCTGCTCGCCGCGCTCAACACCTATGCCGAGGCAATCGAGGCGGAGCCTGTTGAGCTGCCGCGCGTGGGCGCCCTGGGTGCGCTCGTGGGCTATGCGACCGATCCTGCCACCGTGGGCTATCAGCCCATGCACGTCAACTTTGGCCTCGTGCCACCGCTCGAGGACGGCAAGCGCCGCAGTAAGCGCGACCGCTACCAGGCCTATGCGGACCGTGCGCTCGAAGCTCTTGATGCCTATCTGGCCACTCGCCCCGATCTGTTTGGAGGCGACCGGTCATAGCCTTTGACCTGTACGACACCATCGACTCGTTCATCGCCTATATTGCTCGCGTCGAAGGGCTCGCTCCCAACACGGTGACCGCCTACGCTTCGCGGCTGGAGCGTTTCGCTTCATGGTGCGAGCGCGAAGGCGTCGATGCGCGTGCCGCCGACGTACGGACGGTTCGCTCCTATTTGGCCGAGCTGTCGCGTGACCAGGTGGCGGCTCGGACCCTTGCGGCGCACTTGTCTGCCATTCGCTCACTTTATCGATGGATGGCTGCCGAGGGGATCGTTGAGGGCGATGCGGTCTCGGCGATATCCTCGCCCAAGCTCCCGCGTGATCTGCCCGGTGTGCTGACGAACCAACAGGTGGAGGCGCTCCTCAAAGCCCCCGATACCTCAACTCCCGCGGGATTGCGCGATGCGGCGATGCTCGAGCTGCTCTATGCCTCCGGCGCCCGCATCTCTGAGCTCGCGGCGCTCAATGTGGAGTCCATCGCTTGGTCCGAGCGAACGTTGCGACTTTGGGGTAAGGGGAGCAAGGAGCGTATTGTGCCGCTCTATCGGCGTGCTCTCGAGGCGGCCCGTCTCTATATAGAGGAGGGGAGGCCGGAGCTCCTTGCGCAGGCAAGGCGAAGCGACGGCGCAAACGGCGTGCATCCGCTGCTTTTATCGGCGCGCGGCAATCGCATGAGCGCCGCCATGCTCAGGCGGCGGTTCCATACGCTGGCGACGCTCGCCGGCATTCCGGCCGACATCGCCCCGCATGCGATGCGCCATACCTTTGCGACCGACTTGCTCGAGGGCGGTGCGGACCTGCGCTCGGTTCAAGAGCTGCTGGGTCATGCGAGCCTGTCCACGACGCAGATCTACACGCATCTCACGCCCGATCGGCTTAAGCGGGCCGTGGCTCAAGCCCATCCCCGCGGCGAATAGTGGCTGGGACGTCCTGCGCCGCACTCAGGTGTGTGGTTTTGATTGCGGGTTGGCAGGAAGATGCATTCCTGCTATCATTCATCGGGTTGCTTCACGGCAACAGGTTTTTATCACGCACGCGCGGCTACTTCATACCGTGGTGCCCGGGCTTTGGTGGCACATGTCCGGGTTGGTTTTGGAGGATGACCCCGCGCGGAGGCAAACCACAGGAGGTTTAACATGGCTACCAAGATTAATATCCGCACCCTGCTCGAGGCCGGCTGCCACTTCGGTCACCAGACCCGTCGCTGGAACCCCAAGATGAAGCCGTTCATCTTCGGTGAGCGCAACGGCATCTACATCCTCGACCTCAAGCAGACCATCCTCGACGCCGACCAGGCCTACACCTTCGTCAAGAACGTCGCCAAAGGTGGCAACGTGCTGTTCGTCGGCACCAAGAAGCAGGCTCAGGAGGCCGTCAAGAACGCTGCTGAGCGCGCCAACATGCCCTACATCAACCAGCGTTGGCTCGGCGGCATGCTGACCAACTTCGTCACCATCCGCTCCCGCATCAACCGCATGGAGGAGCTCGAGGCCATGGTCGATGACGGCCGCATGGCAGTGCTCCCCAAGAAGGAGCAGGCTGTGCTCGGCAAGGAGCTCACCAAGCTCCAGACCAACCTCGGTGGCGCCCGCGACATGAAGGGTCTGCCCCAGGCTCTCTTCGTCATCGACACCAAGCGCGAGGAGAACGCCATCAAGGAGGCCCAGCGCCTGAACATCCCCGTCGTCGCTCTGATCGACACCAACTCCGATCCCGACGAGGTCGAGTACGGCATCCCCTGCAACGATGACGCTATCTCCGCTGTCACCCTTATGTGCGAGCTCATGGCTGACGCCTGCCTCGCTGGCTCCGGCAAGGAGCAGGTCTCCGAGGCCGAGATGGCCGCTGAGCCCAAGGCCGAGTAAATCAGTCTTAGTTAATTCTTTTTCATCTCTTTGAAAGGAACCACAATGGCCCAGATTACCGCCGCTATGGTCAAGCAGCTTCGCGAGATGACCGACTCCCCGATGATGGAGTGCAAGAAGGCTCTCGTCGAGGCTGACGGCGACATGGACGCCGCTGTCGACATTCTGCGTAAGAACGGCCTTGCCAAGGCCGCCAAGAAGGCTGGCCGTGAGACCAACGAGGGCGCTGTCGCCGCGTTCGTCTCCGAGGATGGCAAGACCGGCGCTCTGCTCGAGCTCTCCTGCGAGACCGACTTCGTTGGCTCCAACGCCAAGTTCACCGGCTTTGCTTCCAAGGTCGCTGAGGTTGTCGCTACCACCGAGCCTGCTGACGTCGACGCTCTGCTTGAGAAGCCGATGGGCGAGGAGACCGTTTCCTCCGAGCTCACCGAGATGATTCACATCATGGGCGAGAACATGAAGATCTCCCGCTTCGCCGCCCGTAAGGCCGAGAACGGCGCTCTCGCTTCTTACATCCACATGGGTGGTAAGATCGGCGTCCTCGTCGAGTTTGCTTTCGAGAAGGCCGAGACCGCTCAGGCTGAGTCCTTCAAGACCTTCGCTCACGACGTTGCCCTTCAGGTTGCCGCCGTCGCCCCGATCTGCGCTACCCGCGATCAGGTTCCGGCCGAGACCGTCGAGCACGAGAAGCAGATCTACATGGCTCAGGCTGCCGAGTCCGGCAAGCCCGAGGCTATCCAGGAGAAGATGGCTGTCGGCCGTCTGGAGAAGTTCTACAAGCAGTCCGTGCTCACCGAGCAGGAGTTCATCAAGGACAGCTCCCTCACCATCAAGAAGTACGCTGAGCAGGTCTCCAAGGAGCTCGGCGACACCATTACCGTCGTTGCCTTTGACCGTCTGGTCCGTGGCGAGTAAATAAGCTCTTGTAGCTGGTAATGAGCAGGCTGTGGGTTTTACTCACAGCCTGCTTTTTCATGGCTCCCCGTTAAGCCTTTGTTATCATATTAAAAGTCTAATTAAAGGAGGATCGCTTTGTCCGACATCCGATATAAACGCGTGCTTCTGAAGCTTTCCGGCGAAGCACTGATGGGCGACGGCCAATATGGCATTGACCCCAAGGTTACCGACCATCTTGCCAAGCAGGTCAAGGAGCTGCTCGCCGTTGGTCATGAGGTCGGCGTCGTTGTCGGCGGTGGCAATATTTTCCGCGGCATGGCCGGCGCTGCCGGTGGCATGGAGCGTGCTCAGGCCGACTACATGGGCATGCTGGCAACCGTTATGAACGCGCTTGCCCTGCAGGATGCCTTCGAGCATAACGATGTTCCCTGCCGCGTGATGAGCGCTATCCAGATGAACGAGATCTGCGAGCCCTATATTCGCCGTCGCGCCATCAATCACCTTTCCAAGGGCAACGTCGTTATTTTTGCCGCCGGTTCGGGCAATCCGTACTTTACGACCGACACCGCTGCGGCTCTTCGTGCGTGCGAGATCGGCGCCGAGATTCTGATTAAAGCCACCAAGGTTGACGGCATCTACGACAAGGATCCCGTCAAGTGTGCTGACGCCGTCCGGTTTGACAAGATCACCTACCATGAGGTGCTCGTCCGCGGTCTGCAAGTTATGGATTCCACGGCTACGGCACTGTGCCAGGATAACCGTATGCCGATTTTGGTCCTCAACATCGATGGCGAGGACACCGTCAAGCGCGCGCTTTCGGGTGAGCCCGTCGGCACGCTCGTCTATCAGGAGGATTAAGCATGGCAGAGAACATCACCGCCCACATGGACAAGTCGCTCGAGTCCCTCAAGCATAACTTCTCCAAGGTCCGTACCGGTCGCGCCAACGCTAACATTCTGTCCGACATCACCGTCGATTATTACGGTGTTCCCACGCCGGTCACGCAGGTTGCCGCTGTAAAGACCCCCGAGGCCCACATGCTGCTCATCGAGCCGTGGGACAAGGCGCTCATCAACGCTATCGTCAAGGCCATCGGCGCTTCCGATCTGGGTATTACCCCCAACTCCGATGGCACCGTCGTTCGTCTGCCGTTCCCGGCTCCCACCGAGGAGCGCCGTCGCGAGCTCGTCAAGGAGTGCCGCGAGTACGCTGAGCAGGCCAAGGTGTCTATCCGTAACATCCGTCGCGACTTCAACAACAAGCTCGAGCGCGATGAGGAGCTCACCGAGGACGATGTCCGTCGCGAGCAGGCTAAGGTCCAGAAGCACACCGATGAGTATGTCGCCAAGGTCGAGGAGCTTCTGAAGGAAAAAGAAGCCGAGGTCATGGAGATCTAAGGTGCAATACGACGAGCATAAACTGGTCGAGTACTTTGCCGACGCCCCTGCGGGCGTCGGTTTTTCCGACCTTGACCTCAATAACATTCCGCATCATATCTCATGCATCATGGACGGCAACGGTCGTTGGGCCACGTCGCGCGGTCTTGCACGCACTGAGGGCCACAAGGCGGGTATCGTCTCCCTTCGCGAGATCATTACCGCCTGCGTGCGTCTGGGCGTCGACGTGCTTTCTGCCTATGCGTTTTCTACCGAAAACTGGAACCGCCCGCAGCATGAGGTCAACGTCTTGATGCATCTGTTTGCCAAGACGTTTATCGACGAGCTGCCGCTTCTGAAGCGCGAAAACGTGCGCGTTGTCTTTTTGGGTGACATTTCCGCGCTGCCCAAGAAGACCCGCGACGTTTTTGAACGCGGTCTTGCCGAGTGCGCCGATCACACCGGTATGACGCTGGCGCTTGCCGTCAACTACGGCGCGCGTGCCGAGATTACCCGCGCTGTCCGTCAGATTGCGCTCGACGCTGCCGCCGGTAAGATCGATCCTGCCGCAATTGATGATGACATGGTTGCTTCCCACCTCTATACCGCCGGTCTTCCCGATCCTGAGCTTGTGATTCGCACCTCTGGTGAGCTGCGCCTTTCGAACTATCTGCTGTGGCAGGTGGCTTATTCCGAGTTCTACGTCACCGATACCTATTGGCCCGACTTTGATCGCTGGGGCCTCGTCGACGCCATTTTGGCCTATCAGGGCCGTGACCGTAGGTTTGGTGGACTGAGCAAGACCGAGGAGGCTTAATCGTGTCCGATCGTCCCAAGGGATCTGCTCCCAAGACGCCTGCGCGCAAAGCTGGCACTGCGGGAGCGCCTGCAGCGAAGAGTGGCACCGGTTCGTGGCTGGCGGGCTTTATTACCCGTGCCGCCGCCGGTATCGTCTACGCCGTCGTCTTTATCCTGTGCCTGGTTTTGGGTATCGTGCCCACGGCCATCTTTGTTTCCGTCATGAGCGGTCTATGCTGCTATGAATTTTTCCGTATGACAAGGCTCGATGGCAAGATGGCGAACGAGCGTATGGGTATCGCTGCCGCCGTGCTCTTTCCGCTGTCGGCGTTGGGCGATTCGATGTTGTTGAATGCCCTGCTTTTTGCCCTGATGCTCGCGGTGGGCATTTGGTATGTCTGGTCGCCGCGTACCCGCATATCTGATGTGGCCGTGACGCTCATGGGTCCCATCTACACTGGCTTTATGCTGTCGGCTATCGTGCTGCTGCGCGATTCCGTGCCCGGTTTTGCCGGCGCTCTGCTTTCGGTGGGCGTTTGCGCGTCCCTTTGGGTCTCCGATTCGTTTGCCTACATCGTGGGCAGCCGTATCGGCAAGCACAAGATGGTTCCCAAGATCTCTCCAAAAAAGAGCTGGGAGGGGTTTGTTGGTGGCATCCTGGGCTCGGTTTTGATTTGGCTCATCCTGTGGGCGACGCACTTCTACAAGCTCAGCCTGCCCTATGCGCTGCTGTGCGGCGTGGTCGTGTCCGTCCTGGGCGTTATCGGCGACCTCATCGAGTCACGCATCAAGCGTGGCGTGGGCGTCAAGGATTCCGGCAATCTTATCCCGGGCCATGGCGGCATGCTCGATCGTAGCGATTCGCTTATCTTCGGCTGCATTACCGCGCAGCTGCTTTTGATGATTGGAGGCGTGCTGTAATGTCATTCCAGACGACGTATGGCCCCGATGGACGCCTCCGTGTTGCCATCCTGGGTTGTACGGGCTCTATCGGCACCCAGGCGCTCGATGTGTGCCGCCAGCATGCCGATCGCCTACAGGTGACGGCGCTGTCCGTTAATTCCAGCACCTCGGAGCTCGTTGCCGCTGCCCGCGAGTTTTCGGTTCCGGCGGTTGCCGTGGCCGATGTCGCTCATGGCGATGACGCCGTGCTGCAGGAGTTGCCCGAGGGAACGAAGCTCGGCGTTGGCGCGCAGGCGGTTTGCGAGCTCGCGCGTCGCGACGATGTCGACTGCGTGCTCGTCGCTATTGTGGGCGCTGCCGGTCTCGAGGCGAGCCATGCGGCCTTGACCTCGAATAAGCGCCTTGCTCTTGCCAACAAGGAGTCCCTCGTCGTCGGTGGCGACTTGCTTATGCCGTTGGCGCAACCGGGCCAGCTTATTCCGGTCGACTCTGAGCACTCAGCCATTTACCAGTGCTATCTGGGGGAGAACCCGCGCGAGGCTCATTGTATTTGGCTCACCTGCTCGGGCGGTCCGTTCTTTGGCCGCACGCGCGACGAGCTCGATTGCGTGACGCGTGTCGATGCCCTCGCACATCCCACGTGGGCCATGGGTGCCAAGATCACTATCGACTCCGCTACCCTCATGAACAAGGGCCTGGAGCGTATTGAGGCCATGCATCTGTTTAACTGCGACCTCGATTTCATTAACGTGGTCGTGCAGCGTCAGTCCAAGATTCACTCTATGGTCGAGTTCGCCGACGGCTCCGTGATGGCGCATCTCGGTGCTTCCGACATGCGTATTCCCATCCAGTTCGCGTTCTCGTATCCCGAGCGTTGGGATACCCCGGCGCCTCGTATCGATTTTCGCGAGTTGGGGCAGCTCACGTTTGATGCTGCCGACATGGATACCTTCCGCTGTCTGGCACTGGCCGAGCGTGCCGGCAAGACGGGTGGCACCATGCCGTGCGTGCTCAATGCCGCCAACGAGGTCGCCGTCGATGCCTTCCTGCACGATGGCTGCAGCTTTACCGATATCGATCGCATTGTGGAATCCTGCATGGATGCCCACGATATTCAGGCGGTCGATTCGTTTGAGCAGCTTCGCGACATCGATGCGTGGGCGCGTGAAAAGGCTGCGCAGGTGCTCGTCGCAACCCGTTCCTAACCCATAAGGATTGCTTTTTCGTTTTATGGATACTGTTCTGAGCGTTCTCTCATCGGTCTTTTGGGGCCTGCTGATGCTTTCCGTCCTCGTGTTTTTGCACGAGGGCGGCCACTTTTTGGCGGCTCGTGCCTGCGGCGTCCGTGTGACCGAGTTCTTTTTGGGCCTGCCGTGCCGCTTTGACATCCATTACACGTCGCGTCGCATTGGAACCAAGTTTGGCGTGACCCCGCTGCTGCTGGGTGGCTACGCTGCCATCTGCGGTATGGATCCGACCGATGTCTCGTGCGCCGATCGCGTGCTCGCGGCTATTTACCGTCATGGTCGCGTGAGCGTGGCAGACCTTGCTGTCGAGCTCGAGCTTTCCGAGGAGGATGTGCTCGAGGCATGCGCCCTATTGCTGGGCTGGGGCTCCATCGCACCTTGGTATGAGGAAGGGGAGAAGCCCTCGCCGAGCTACTATCCCACCAAGTATCAGACGCTGCCGCGAGACACTGAGGGTTACACCACCTTTGACGGCCGCCGGTTCGATCGTGAGCATGCGACTGCCGAGGGCGATGTGTGGGAGCTGCCGTGCGGCGAGGCCGAGTTCCTTGCGCAAGAACGTTCGCACACCTATCTTGGCCAGGGCTTTCTCAAGCGCGCCTTTATGCTGCTCGCGGGCATTCTCGTCAATATCCTGACGGGTTTTTTGCTCCTTATGAGCATCTATTCCATTGCGGGTGTCACCGTGCCGATGGATACCAACGTGATCGGTCAGGTTGACGAGGGGTCTATTGCAGCCGCGGCGGGAATCGAGGGTGGCGACGCGATCCTTTCGGTCGACGGAGTATCGTGCTCTACCTGGATGGACGTTTACGATGCCATCGGCAAGGCTGCCGGTAAGGACGATATCGCCATCGAGTACGAGCGTGACGGCAAGCGGCATTCGACCACGGTTGCACTCAAAGAGGACGAGCGCCTAGGTGTGTATGCCTCTACGCAGGTGGTCCGTTTAGACCCCATCACGTCGGCTCGTCTGTCCTTCTCCTATGTCGTGCAGACAGCAGAGGGCGTGATGCGCCTGCTCCAGCCGCAGCACACGATGGAGATCCTCGATCAGTCCTCTTCGATCGTGGGTATTAGCGTTATGTCCTCGCAGGCTGCTGCTGCCGGTCCCATCACGTTCTTGTCGTTTGCCGCCCTCATTTCGTTCTCGCTTGGTTTTATGAACCTGCTGCCCATCCCACCGCTCGATGGCGGCAAGCTGGTCATCGAGATCATTCAAAAGATTGCGGGCCGCGAGCTTCCGCTCAAGGTCCAGACGATTGTGAGCTATGTGGGCATCGCGCTCTTTGCGCTGTTGTTTGTCTATATGCTTCGTTCCGACGTCCTTCGATTTATTCTGTAGGGGAGTGGTTGGACTGTCTTTATCCCATCCTTTGCCTCGCGAGCTGACGCGTCCCGTGCATGTGGGCGGCGTGCAGATCGGTGGCGGCGCGCCGGTGGTGGTCCAGTCCATGACCTGCACCGATACCGCTGATGCCCAGGCAACGCTTGCGCAAGTGCGTGCTTTGGCGCAGGCTGGCTGCGATATCGTGCGCGTGAGCGTGCCCACCGAGGCCGCGCTTGAGGGTTTCCGCACCATCTGTGCCGAGTCTCCAGTGCCGATTGTCGCCGATATCCACTTTAACCATAAGCTTGCCATTGGTGCCGTTGAGGCCGGTGCCGCCAAGCTGCGCATCAATCCCGGCAATATCGGCGATTGGGCCAAGGTTGACGCGGTGATCGATGCTGCGGGTGCCGCGGGCTGCGCGATTCGTATCGGCGTCAATGCCGGTTCACTTGAGCAGGATATCGCCGAGCGTGACGACCTCACGCAGCCCGAAAAGCTCGTGATGTCGAGCGAGCGTTTCGTCAAACATTTTGAAGACCGCGGCTTTACGAACATTGTGCTTTCGGCCAAGGCCCATAGCGTGCAAACGACGCTCGATACCTATCGAGCCCTGTCGCGTGAGATTCCCCACGTTCCGCTTCACTTGGGCGTAACCGAGGCGGGTACCAAGCTGCAGGGCACCATCAAGAGTTCGGTGGGTCTTGGTATCCTGCTGTCTGAGGGTATTGGCGACACCATGCGCGTCTCGCTTACGGCCGATCCGGTTGAGGAGCCGCCGGTCGCCTGGGGAATTTTGCAGTCGCTGGGCCTGCGTCGCCGTGGTCCCGAGATTGTCTCGTGCCCCACGTGCGCCCGCTGCCAGGTTAACCTGATCGCAATCGCTGAGGAAGTAACCGAGCGACTTAAGAACTATGCCGCGCCGCTTTCGATTGCCGTCATGGGATGTGCCGTTAATGGCCCCGGTGAGGCTTCTGATGCCGACCTGGGCGTTGCTTGCGGACGTGGTCAGGCTCTGCTCTTTTCGCATGGCCAGATCATTGGTAAAGTAGCTGAGGATCAAATTGTCGACGCGCTTATGGCCGAGGTCGACAAGCTTATTGAGGAGAAATAAATGACTCGAGCAATGTATATGTCTAAGCTCTATGCACCGACGCTCAAAGAGGATCCGGCCGACGCCGAGCTTGCAAGCCATCGTCTGCTGCTTCGTGCCGGTATGATCCGCAAGGAGGCCGCCGGCCTGTATTCCTATCTGCCGCTCGCTTGGCGCTCGATTCGTAAGATCGAGAATATCGTGCGTGACGAGATGGATGCTGCCGGCGCCCAGGAGCTCATGATGCCCATTATGGTCGATGCCGAGCTGTGGCGTGAGTCCGGCCGTATCGATGCCTATGGCAAGGAGCTCGTGCGCTTTGATGACCGTCACGGTCGCGAGTTTGTGCTGGGCCCCACGCATGAGGAGACCGTCACGGCCCTGGTGCGCAACGAGCTGCGCTCCTATAAGCAGCTGCCCGTCAACCTGTACCACATTCAGGACAAGTTCCGCGATGAGTTCCGTCCCCGCTTTGGCCTGATGCGTGGTCGTGAGTTCATCATGAAGGACGCCTACAGCTTCTCTGCCACGCAGGAGAGTCTGCAGGAGGAGTACGACAAGATGAAGCAGGCCTACGCCAACATCTGCGAGCGCTGCTACATCAAGGCTCTGCCCGTTGTCGCCGACTCCGGCGAGATCGGCGGCGACACCTCCGTCGAGTACATGGCGCTGGCCGACGCCGGCGAGGCTTCGCTCGTCTACTGCGACGATTGCGGTTTTGCTGCCGATGACGAGGCTGCAAGCACCAAGGTCGTCGTGACCGAGGGCCCCGGCGACGGCACGCTCACCAAGGTCGAGACTCCGGGCATGGGCACCATCGAGGCTGTCGCCAAGTTCTTCGGCTTCCCCGAGAACGGTACGCGCAAGTCGCTGGCGCTCATCGACGCCGAGGGCAAGCCGGTCGTGGCCATTGTCCCGGGCGACCACGAGCTCAACGATTGCAAGGCCGAGCATGTCTTTGGCAAGGGCTATCGCATGATGACCGACGAGGAGCTCCAGACCTACGGTCTGCACAAGGGCTTTATCGGACCGGTGAACCTGCCCGAGGGCATCCGTCTGGTGTGCGACGAGAGCCTGCGTGAGTCTAAGCAGTGGGCCTGTGGCGCCAACGAGGTCGACTACCACTTTACCGGTGCCTGCCCCGAGCGCGACTTTACCGTCGATGAGTGGGCCGACCTGGTCACCGTCGTCGCCGGCGATCCCTGCCCGCACTGCGGCAAGCCGCTCTCCGCTGCTCGCGGTATCGAGGTCTCCCAGGTGTTCCAGCTGGGCACCAAGTATTCCGAGGCCATGGGTGCCACCTTTATGGACGAGGACGGCAAGGAGAAGCCGCTCATCATGGGTTGCTACGGCGTGGGTGTGTCCCGCTCGCTCGCTGCCGTCGTGGAGCAGCACAACGATGAGCACGGTATCGTCTGGCCGGTCTCCGTTGCCCCGTACGAGGTCGCGGTGATTCCGCTCGATCCCAAGAAGGAGGAGTGCGCTACCGTTTGTGAGCAGATCGTCGACGGTCTGTGCGCCGAGGGTATCGAGGTCGTCGTCGACGACCGCGATGAGCGTCCCGGCTTTAAGTTTGCCGATAACGACCTCATGGGCTTCCCGTATCAGGTGGTTTTGGGCAAGCGCGGTCTTAAGAATGGCACCGTCGAGCTCAAGGACCGTGCCACGGGCGATCGCGAGGACGTGGCGATTGACGAGATCGTCGCCAAGGTTGCCGAGCTTGTTAAGGCTGCCCGCCGCTAATCGGCGATTTCGCTTGTAGTTCGATATACGGGACGGCCCCGCATTTCTCCAGATCGGGGAGATGTGGGGCCGTCCTTTTATCTTGTGGCATCCTCGATATCTAAAAGGAAACCCCACGGCCCAGCGAGCTGCGGGGTTTCCTTTTGTGCCTCCGATGCGAAATAAATCGCTCAGATATTACTGATAATCGACGACGTCAATCCAGTTCTTAAGGAACTCATCGTTCACGTTGCGCTTACGAGCGAGCTCGGAAGCGGCGACGATGCTCGTCCACTGACGCACGACCTGCATAGGCATGTCGGCGCGGTCGCAGTAGAGCTCCAGGTAGGCCTCGGCCTGGTCCTTGCTGCTGAGGGCAAAGAGCAGGTAGGTGGTGGCAACGTCGGCAGCAGGGGAGCCCTGGGTGGCATGTGCCCAGTCGCAGACGTACAGCTGACCGTCGTCGCCAACGATGACGTTGGAGGGGTTGAAGTCGCCGTGGCAGACCTTGAACTCCTTGGTCATGCCGTCCAGACGCTCCTGAAGGTTGTAGCGCGTGGTGGCATTGAGCTGATCAAGGCTGTCGATCATGCGGGCGAACTTGTCGCGCTGACGGTTGAGCAGCGGGGAGGTGTAGCCATGGATCTCGATCTGGAGGTCGACGAACATCTCGAGGTACTCACCAAGGCGCTGGGGCTCGGCAGCCATCTTGTCGGCGAGGGTGGTGCCAGCAACCTTCTCGGTCACAAGCGCCCAGCCGTTGGCGTTCTCGAGCTGAGAAACCTCGAGCGCCTTGGGGCTGCGGATGCCGCACTCATTGATGCGGGCAAGATTCAAAGCCTCGTTGAACACGTCGGAGACGGGCTTGGTCTCGTTAAAGACCTTGACAATCTTGTCGCCCAGGTCGTAAACGACCTTGTTGCCACGACGGACGAGCTCGGTCTTGGAATCGGGAAGCAGCATGATTGCATCCTTTCAACGATGCGATAGAAGCAACGGCGGGGGCGTGCGTACACCCGTGCACCCCCGCCGCAAATAACCGTGCTAAAGACTAGCAGACGGCGTAGTCCTGGGGCTCGCGGCCATAGTAGGCGTCCAGGTAGAGCTCCTTGATCTCGCTCATGAGCGGGTAGCGCGGGTTAGCGCCGGTGCACTGGTCGTTGAATGCCTGCTCGGTCATCTCGTCGAGGGTGTCGAGGAAGTACTGCTCGTCAACACCGTAGTCGGCGATGGTCTTCTTGACGCCGATGAAGTCCTTGAGCTCCTCGAGCTTCGTGGTGAAGTTCTCGAAGACCTCCTTGTCGTCCTTGCCCTCGATGCCGCAGTACTTGGCCATCTCGGCGTAGTTGTGCAGCGCGTTGGGGTAAGGATACTGGGAGAACGTGCCCATCTTGACGGGAGCCTCGGCGGCGTTGTAGCGCATGACGCGCGTCAGGATGATGGCATTGGCGATGCCGTGGGGCAGGTGATGGAAGGCGCCGAGCTTGTGGGCCATGGAGTGGTTGAGGCCCAGGAAGGCGTTGGCGAAGGCCATACCGGCCATGCATGAGGCGTTGTGCATCTCCTCGCGGGCGTGCGGGTCCTTGGCGCCGTTCTCGAAGCTGGAGGGCAGGTTCTCGAAAACGAGCTTGGCAGCGCGCTCGGAGAGGCCCTTGGTGTAGTCGGAAGCCATGATGGAGACATAGGACTCGATGGCGTGGGTCATGACGTCGATGCCGGAGGCAGCGGTCAGGCCGCGCGGGGCGGTCATGCAGTTGTCGGCGTCGACGATAGCCATGTTGGGGAGCAGCGCGTAGTCGGCAAGCGGCCACTTGATGCCGGTCTCCTTGTCGGTGATGATGGCGAACGGCGTGCACTCGGAGCCGGTACCCGAAGAGGTCGGGACGGCGACGAAGTAGGCCTTCTTGCCCATCTCGGGGAAGGTGAAGATACGCTTGCGGATGTCCATGAAGTCCATGGCCATGTCCTCAAACTTGCACTCGGGGTGCTCGTACATCATCCACATGATCTTGCCGGCGTCCATAGCGGAGCCACCGCCGACGGCGATGATGACGTCCGGCTCAAAGAGAGCCATCTGCTTGGCGCCGCGACGTGCGCACTGCAGCGACGGATCGGGCTCGACGTCGTAGAAGCAGTCGTGGGCGATGCCCATCTCGTCGAGCTTGGCCTCGATGGCGCGGGTGTTGCCATTCTTGAAGAGGAACTGGTCGGTGACGATGAAGGCGCGCTTCTTGCCCATGACGGTGCCGAGCTCGTCGAGAGCGACGGGCGTGGAACCCTTCTTGAAGTAGACCTTCTCGGGAGCGCGGAACCACAGCATGTTCTCACGGCGCTCGGCCACAGTCTTAACGTTGATCAAGTGCTTCACCCCAACGTTCTCGGAGACGGAGTTGCCGCCCCAGGAGCCGCAGCCCAGGGTCAGAGACGGCTTCATGCCAAAGTTGTACAGGTCACCGATGCCGCCATGCGAAGACGGGGTGTTGATGACGATACGGCAGGCCTTCATGACGTGCTCGAACAGGCTGATCTTCTCGGCCTGGGCGGGGTGCACGTACAGAGAGGCGGTGTGGCCCGGGCCACCGGCGAGCACCAGGTGCTCGGCCTTGTCGACGGCCTCCTGGAAGTCCTTGGCGTGATACATGGCCAGGACCGGGGAGAGCTTCTCGTGGGAGAACTCCTCCTTGGCCGGATCGGTGGAGGTGACCTCGGCGATCAGGATCTTGGTCTTAGCGGGAACCTCGATGCCGGCGAGCTCGGCGATCTTGGCGGCAGCCATGCCGGGGATGCGGTGATCGAGAGCGCCGTTCTTGAACATGGCGCCACGCAGGGCCTCCATCTCGGCACCCTGCTTGACGAAGTAGCAGCCGCGCTTCTGGAACTCGGCCTTAACCAGGTCATAGATGCTGTCGATGACGGTCACGGACTGCTCGGAAGCGCAGATCATGCCGTTGTCGAAGGTCTTGGAGTGGATGATGGAGTTGACGGCGAGCAGCACGTCGGCGGTGTCGTCGATGATGACCGGGGTGTTACCGGCGCCAACGCCCAGGGCGGGCTTGCCCGAGGAGTAGGCGGCCTTGACCATGCCCGGGCCACCGGTGGCGAGGATGATGTCGACGTCGCGCATGACCATGTTGGTTAGCTCGATGGAGGGGACATCGACCCAGCCGATGATGCCCTCGGGGGCGCCGGCCTTGACGGCGGCGTCAAGCACGAGCTTGGCGGCGGCGATGGTACACTTGGCGGCAGCCGGGTGCGGGGAGATGATGATGGCGTTGCGGGTCTTCAGACTGATCAGCGTCTTGAAGATCGCGGTGGAGGTGGGGTTGGTCGTCGGGATGACGGCGCCCACGATGCCGATGGGCTCGGCAATCTTGGTGATGCCGTAGGCCTCGTCGCGCTCCAGGACACCACAGGTCTTGGTGTTCTTGTAAGCGTTGTAGATGTACTCTGCGGCGTAGTGGTTCTTGATGACCTTGTCCTCAAGAACGCCGCGGCCGGTCTCCTCGATGGCCATCTTCGCCAACGGGATACGAGCCTTGTTGGCGGCCATGGCGGCCTCGTAGAAGATCTTGTCGACCTGCTCCTGCGTGTACGTAGCAAAAAGCGCCTGGGCCTCTCGCATCTGAGCGAGCTTAGCCTCAAGCGCCTCTACGTTGTCCACAATTGCGGGAGTAGTGTTTTCCGGTGACTTTTTCACCATTTGTGTCTCCTTGCGATCGGAGATTTACCCTACGCCTTGCATGATAGCAATAAATAATTCGGTGAGTGGCAAGATTCCTGTAAAAGGCACACTAAAACGCTTCAACATAATGAAACGTTTCAACTAAAACAATCTTTCTGCTGCATCGCCCCGCTCATTGGGGACAGGCTTACATGAGTGCTTTCACTCATTTGGGACAGACATCGTTTTGCCATTTTGCCGTTCTGGGCCTGTTATAGCCGCTCATTGGATATAAATAGGTTACAGGCTCAGCATTTCGCGTTGCGTCTCTCCTTTTAGGTGTTGCCTGTACAGTTTTGAAAGGAGAGGCTATGCCCCGATGTGCCCGCGCCGTTTCGCTCACCGGCTATTACCACGTCTTTGACCGTGGCAACTCCAAACAGATTATTTTTGAAGATGATTCCGACCGTTATCGTTTCTTATCGGACATCTCGGACAGGTTTGCGCGTCATAAAGTGGCGGTGTTGGCTTGGTGCCTTATGGACAACCACTTCCATTTGATGGTTGATGACCCATATGACAACCTTTCAAAGGCAATGCAGTGCGCACTGACGGCGTATGCTAAGTATTTCAATGGGAAAACGGGAAGAACGGGCCATCTGTTTGACAATCGCTATTCGCGGGTCGCTGTTGAGACGGACACGCAGGCGGTGCAGCTGCTCGACTATATTCATCTCAATCCCGTGAAAGGTGCGCTCGACTCACTCGAGGCATACCGCTGGTCAAGCTACAAGGCATATCAGCTGGGCTATGATCCCTTTGATATCTGCGATGCGGCCCCCATGCTCGATATTGTCGGAGGCTCCCGTTGCTATTGCGAGCATCTCAAGGAAGTTGCTGGGCGCATCTGGTCAGTGGGGGTTCTTCCACGCCGGCGGATCCCCGATGAGGATGCCCTTGCCGTCGCGCACGAAGTGTTGCCGAGCATAGATCCTGCGCTGCTCAAGGCCCTGCCTCGTCCCGAACGTGATGCGTGTCTGCTGAGGCTCAGGCGGGCGCATCTCACGGTCAAGCAAATTGCCCGTATCACCGGTATCGGCGCTACGAGCGTAACCAAGGCCACCACAGGCTGGAAAGAGGCGGCGTGAGGTATGGATTGGGGCCGATCGAAACGCCGTGAGTTCATCGATGCGCTGCGAGCTTAGGAAAGCGCTCATCTAAGTCTGTCCCCAATGCGTGAAAACACTTATGTAAGTCTGTCCCCAATGAGTGCAAAAGGGCGCCCTCCGTAGGGGAGGACGCCCTTGGTAAGTTCTATGTGAACGCGAGGTCTTTGACCCGGAGAGTCCGAGGTACTTGTTGGTAAGACCTTATTTAGGAGCGCGCAACCTTGCCGGACTTGAGGCAGGTGGAGCAAACGTTCATCTTGCGACGGTGACCATCGACGACGACGTAGACGCGCTGGATGTTGGGGCGGAACTTACGGTTGGTGACGCGGTGAGAGTGGCTGATGGAGCGACCGGCAACGGGGTGCTTACCGCAAACTTCGCAAACTTTGGACATAACTGACCCTCCTTGGGCGACAAACGAACATGTCGCGTTAACAAACAAGCCTGAACTATAGCACAGAAGTCGCTCCCTGTGCGCAATCTACACAGAGATATTCCTCTTTTGGCGATAGTGCGCACGCCACGGCCCTGGACGTAGATCCGATTTGCGTGCAGCAGAGGGGATTATGCCAGCTCGAACCGAGGTTTTCAAGTTCGTCCCACAAATATATATAGGTTTATGGAGCGCCTGCGCCCGTTTATGGATTGCTTTGTATTTATGCTCGCAATTACGCTCGAGGTTGGCTACACTATACCTTGACCATTAAAGGGGTACGAGATACCCACATGGAATTACATAGCTGCCAAAGAGCAGCCCTTCCTGTGGGTGTCTGGTCCGCTTTAAGCGGTCGGACATCTATTTTTTTTGACTGTGTCAGCAGTCAAGACATGTGAGGAAGGAGATCGATGGGCACGACTTCCCCCAAGGCGGTCATCATGGACGAGACCGCCGTCAATCGAGCTATGACCCGCATCGCGCACGAGATTCTCGAGCGCAACGAGGGCTGTGAAGACCTCGCTCTGGTCGGCATCGTCACGCGCGGCGACCTTCTGGCAAAGAAGCTCGTCGAGGAGATCAAGGAGATCGAGGGCGTCGACGTTCCGCTCGGCAGCCTCGACATCAGCTTCTACCGCGATGACTACGCTACCAATTTCGCTCCCGCGATCCACGCCACCAACATTCCCTTTAGCGTCGACGGCAAACGCGTCGTGCTGGTGGACGACATCCTGTATACGGGCCGTACCATCCGCGCCGCTCTCGACGCCGTCATGGACCTGGGTCGTCCGAGCCGCATCGAGCTGGCGGTCCTCGTCGACCGCGGCCACCGCGAGCTCCCCATCTCGCCGGACTTTGTCGGCAAGAACGTTCCCTCGTCGCATGAGGAGAACGTGCACCTATATATGAAAGAAGTCGACGGCCACACCGCCGTCGAGATCAACGACGTCGCGCCGGGTTCCCGCGTGGGCTCCGCGCCGCTGGGAGGTGAGTAGTACCGTGGCGTTCAATCATAAGCACCTGATCGACATTACCGAGTACTCCGAAGAGGACATCAAGCTCATCCTCGAGACCGCCAAGGCGTTCTCCGAGGTCAACGAGCGTGCGATCAAGAAGGTTCCCACGCTCAAGGGCAAGACCATCGTCAACATGTTCAACGAGCCCTCGACGCGAACCCGTAGCTCCTTCGAGCTTGCCGAGAAGCGTCTTTCGGCCGACAGCCTCAACTTCGGCGGCTCCTCGACCTCTACGGTCAAGGGCGAGAGCCTCGTCGACACCGTCGAGACCCTCAACGCCTACAAGATCGACTGCATCGTCGTGCGCGACAAGCACGCCGGCGCTCCCTATATCGTTACGCAGAACTCGCCTGCGAGCGTCATCTGCGCCGGCGACGGCAAGCACAACCATCCCACGCAGGCCCTGCTCGACCTGTACACCATCTGGGAGCACAAGGGTGACTTCCACGGTCTGAAGGTCGCCGTCGTTGGCGATATCGCGCACTCCCGCGTCTGCGGCTCGCTGATCCCCGCCCTTAAGATCATGGGCTGCGAGACCTACGCCGTCGCTCCCGGCACGCTGCTGCCGCCGGCGCCCGAGGTCCTGGGCTGCGACCACGTGACGAGTGACCTCGATTCCGTCCTGCCCGAGCTGGACGTCGTCTACATGCTGCGCGTGCAGCAGGAGCGCCTCGAGGGCGCCCCGTTCCCGACCATTCGCGAGTACCACAAGCTCTTCGGCCTGACCAAGGATCGCGAGAAGCTCATGAAGCCCGATGCGATCATCTGCCACCCGGGCCCCATCAACCGCGGCGTCGAGTTCGACTCCTATATGGCCGACCACCCGCAACGCTCCGTCATCCTGGAGCAGGTCTACGCCGGTATCTGCGTGCGTATGGCTATCCTGTATCTGCTGCTTGGAGGTGCCGATAATGGCCTTGCTTCTTAAGAATGCCCACGTCGTCGATCCGTCCGTCGAGCTTGACGGTGTCGTTGACGTCCTGATTGACGGCGACAAGATCGCCGAGGTCGGCGAGAATCTCGCCGTCGAGGGGGCTGAGGTCCGCGACCTTTCCGGCAAGTACCTCGTCCCCGGCCTGGTGGATATGCACGTTCACCTTCGCGAGCCCGGCTACGAGGTCAAAGAGGACATCGAGAGCGGCACCCGCGCAGCTGCCAAGGGCGGCTTTACCGGCGTGTGCTCCATGCCCAACACCGATCCCGTCACCGATAACGGCACCGTCGTGGAGTTCGTCAAGTCCCGTGCTGCCGAGGTCGGTCACTGCCGCGTCTATCCGTCGGGCGCCATGACCCGCGGTCTTAAGGGCGAGGCCATGTCCGAGATGGGCGATATGGTCGCCCACGGCGCCGTCGCCTTCACCGACGACGGTCGCGGCGTGCAGGGCGCGGGCATGCTCCGTCGCTGCATGGACTACGGCAAGATGTTCGGCAAGGTCTTTATGAGTCACTGCCAGGACGAGGACCTGGTCGGCCACGGCCAGATCAACGAGGGCAAGGTCTCGACCCGTCTGGCTCTCGAGGGCTGGCCGGCTGCCGGCGAGGAGCTCCAGATCGCCCGCGACATCGAGATTGCCAAGCTGACCGGTGCCAAGCTGCACATCCAGCATATCTCCACCGCCCATGGCCTGGAGATCGTGCGTGCCGGTAAGGCCGCTGGCGTTCAGGTTACCTGCGAGGCCACCCCGCACCACATGTTCCTGACCGAGAACGACCTGGACGAGACCTACAACACCTCGCTCAAAGTCAATCCGCCGCTGCGTACCGAGGAGGACGCCGAGGCCATCCGTCAGGGCGTCATCGACGGTACCGTCGACGTTATCGTCACCGATCACGCTCCCCACACCCCGTGGGAGAAGGCCCGCGAGTTCGAGCTTGCACCCTTTGGCATGATCGGCCTCGAGACTTCGCTGTCGCTCGTGCTCACCGAGCTGGTCAATACGGGCAAGATGAGCATGGGCCGCATGGTTGAGCTCATGGCCATCAAGCCTCGTGAGATCTTGGGCCTCGACCAGGTTCAGGTCAAGGCAGGCTCCGTTGCCGACCTGACTGTCTTCGACCCGTCTGCCACCTGGACGGTCGGCGAGGACGGCTACGAGTCGCGTGCCGAGAATTCCGGTTTTGCTGGCCGCACGCTCACCGGTCGTGCCACCGATGTATTTGTCGGCGGTAAACAGACGCTTGCCGACGGCTGCATCTGCTAGCATAGCCTTATCGCTTTTGTGCGCGGTGCCCTTGCGGTGCCGCGCTTTCTGTTCGTTTTGACCATGCAACCGCATGGGGGATTGGAGCGTCTATGCCCACACCTTCCACTGCACGCATGCACGACTTCGAGGTCGTCTCGAACCAGGAGATCGCCGAGGGCATCTTCTCGCTCGTAATCTCGGCCCCCAAGCTTGCAAGTGCGCTCAAGCCCGGTCAGTTTGTGAACATCGCCGTGCCCGGCGATGCGTCCTCGCTGCTTCGCGTGCCCCTGAGCTTCTATCGCGCCGACGCCCAGGCCGGCACCGTCGAGCTGTGGTACACCGTCGTGGGCGACGACACCCGCCGTCTGTCGCAGATGGCCTCTGGTTCCACTTCTAACCTGCTGGGCCCTGGCGGTCGCGGCTGGCTGGTGCCCGAGGGCGCCAAGAAGGCGCTGCTCGTGGCGGGCGGCATCGGTGTCCCGCCCGTGCTCTGCCTGGCGGGCATGCTTGCCGAGCAGGGTGTGGCCGTCGACGTGTGCATGGGCTTTGGCACCGCGTCCAAGGCCGTGGGTATCGATGAGTTCCGCGCGTTGGGCGCCACGGTTAATGTATGCACCGACGACGGCTCGCTTGGCACGCATGGTTTTTGCACCGATCCGGCCGCCGAGCTGCTTGGCGAGGGTGGCTACGACTATGTCGCCAGCTGCGGTCCCGCCGTCATGATGAAGAAGGTCGCCGCCGCTGCCGCCGAGGCCGGTGTGTACTGCGAGGTGTCGCTTGAGCGCATGATGAGCTGCGGCTTTGGCGCCTGCAACACCTGTAACGTCGAGACGGTTGACGGTATGAAGGGCGCCTGCATGTGCGGCCCCGTGTTCGATGCTTCCAAGGTGGTGGTCTTCTAGTGGGTACCGTGAACATGGCCGTCGATTTCGGCGGCGTCAAGATGCAAAACCCCATCAACACCGCAGCCGGCACTTTTGGTTACGGCTGGCAGTTCCAGAACTTCTTCGATGTTTCCCAGCTGGGCGCCATCACCACCAAGGGCTGCGCTGCCGAGCCCTGGCCCGGCAACCCCGCACCCCGTATGGCCGAGATCCCCGGCGGTATGATCAACTCGGTGGGCCTTCAGAACCCCGGCGTGGCCGCCTTTGCCCGTGAGTCCGGCCCTTGGCTGGAGCAGCTTTCCAAGGACGGCTGCCAGGTCATCTGCCAGGTTGCCGGTCACTCTGTTGACGAGTTTGTCCGCGCACTCGAGATGTATGTCGAGCTGTGCCCTTGGGCTGCCGGCTACGAGATCAACGTGAGCTGCCCTAATATCGCCGCTGGCGGTGCCGCCATGGGCTCCACGCCCGAGGGCGCCTCTTCCGTTATGGCTGCCTGCCGCAAGGTGACCGATAAGCCGCTGTTCGTGAAGATGGCGCCGGTCAACGTCGCCGAGATCGCCAAGGCCCTCGAGGCTGCCGGCGCCGACGGCCTTTCGGTCATCAACTCCATTCAGGGCATGGCCATCGACGTCCATACCCGTAAGTCCCGCGTGGCCAAGCCCAAGGGCGGCCTTTCGGGCCCGCTGTGCCACCACATCGCCGTGCGCATGGTCTGGGAGGTTGCCCAGGCCGTCGATATCCCCATCAACGGTGTCGGCGGTGTCATGACCGGCGAGGATGCGGCTGAGTTTATCCTGGCCGGTGCCACCTGCGTGTCGGTCGGCATGGCCAACTTTGTCGATCCGTGTGCTTCGCTCAAGATCGCGCATGAGCTCGAGGCTTGGGCTGAGTCCCAGGGCGTGAAGGACATCAACGAGCTGGTAGGTGCTTTCGAATGCTAGAGACCGATGCCCGCGACCGTGTTATCGTCGCCCTCGACTGCGACCGTGAGCGTGCGCTCGAGCTCGCCCATGAGCTTTCGGGCCATGCCGCCTGGCTCAAGGTGGGCATGACGCTCTATTACGCCGAGGGTCCCGAGATCGTCAAGACGTTCAAGGGCCTGGGTTTTAAGGTCTTCCTTGACCTTAAGTTCCATGATATTCCGCATCAGGTTCGCGGTGCCGCCCGCTCGGCCTCGCTTGCCGGTGCCGACCTGCTTTCGGTTCACGGCTTGGGTTCGGGTGCTATGCTCGCCGCCTGCCGTGAGGGTGCCGAGGAGGCGCGCGAGGACCGCGCCAAGCTCGTCGCCATCACCGTGCTCACGAGCATGAATCAGGATGCCTTGAGCGAGATCGGCGTCGAGTCGCCTGTGGCCGAGGAGGCCGTCCGCCTGGCAAAGCTCGCTCAGGCCAACGGCATCGATGGCATCGTGTGCTCGCCGATGGAGGCTCACGACATGCGTGAGCTGCTGGGTCCCGATACCCTGATCGTTACTCCGGGTGTGCGTCCGATGGGTGCCGCTCTTGGTGACCAGTCTCGTGTGGCGACGCCTTCCCAGGCTATCGAGCGTGGTGCAAGCCACATTGTGGTGGGCCGTCCCATTACCGGTGCCGACGATCCGGTTGCCGCCTTTGACGCTATTGTTGCCGAGCTGGTCGAAAACGTCGCCTAAAAGATTCCCTCAAGTCACCACTTTTGGGTATCATTAGCACAAATTTGCCCCTGTACCTGCGAAAACTTTCCTACCCTTTGTGTGGAATCGCAGGTCAGGGGCTTAACTTTGACCTCCGCATATTGCACTTTTCGTAGGTATCGTCTAATCTATGGAGCCGTCGATTGGGCATTTAGTGCGTTTGACGTGCTAAAATGCCAATTACTGCATCAGATATAACCCAACTATTTGGAGGTTCGAATGGCACTCCCTCAGCTTACCGACGAGCAGCGCAAGCAGGCACTTGAGAAGGCTGCTGCCGCACGTCACGCCCGCGCTGAGCTTCGCGAGCAGATCAAGAAGGGCGAGAAGTCCCTCGAGTCCGTGCTCAACTCCGATGACCCCATCGCTTCCCGCATGAAGGTTTCCACCCTCATCGAGTCTCTCCCTGGTTATGGCAAGGCCAAGGCCGCCAAGATCATGGAGGAGCTCGGTATCTCCGCTACCCGTCGCGTCCAGGGCCTCGGCGTCCGTCAGCGCGAGCAGCTCCTCGAGCAGCTGACCAAATAAGTGAGCGCTCAGGATTCCAAGCTCTTTGTGATTTCTGGACCGTCAGGCGCAGGCAAGGGCACGCTCGTCACTCGTGTGCGCGAGCTCCGCTCGAACCTGGGCCTGACGGTTTCGGCTACCACGCGAGCACCACGCAAAGGTGAGGTCGACGGCGTCAACTACTTTTTTCTGACGCGCGAGGAGTTCGACCGCCGCGTGGCAAACGGTGAGTTTGTTGAATGGGCCGAGGTCCACGGTAACTGCTACGGCACGTTGGTGAGCGAGGTCACATCCAAGCTCGCCTCGGGCGCGTCACTGATTTTGGAGATCGATGTCCAGGGCGCCCTGCAGGTGAAGGAGCGTTTCCCCGAGGCCGTGCTGATTTTTATCAAGCCGCCTTCGCTTGAGGTGCTCCGCGAGCGTCTAGTCGGTCGCGGTACCGAGACGCCCGAGACGATTGAGCTGCGCATGGCAAACGCCGCCGATGAGCTTGCCCTTGCCGACCGCTACGACGACGTCGTGGTTAATGACGATCTCGACCGCGCGACCGATGAGCTCGTTCGCGTTCTCGATATGCATGAAAGGATCTGAGGTCCGTGTCCGTTGTAAAGCCTTGCATTGACGATCTTCTGGAGAAGACCGATCACAACCGCTTCCTGCTCGCTTCGCTTGCCTCCAAGCGCGCCTGCGACATCAATAGCATGCTGCGTGGCCAGCACAATCGCGTGCTTGCCGTCCAGGATGTCGATGACATCACCATCGGGCTTTCCGGTGCCGATACTATCTCGATGGCTATGGACGAGATTGTCGATGGCGACATCTCTTACGATGAGGCTCGTTACGAGAAGGCGCTCGGCCACAAGGTTGCTGAAGCCTAAATGGCAGCTCGCGTCTGCCTGGTCCACTATCACGAGGTTGGACTGAAGGGCAAGAACCGCGCACATTTTGAGCATATCCTCATGGATAACATCAAGGCGGCCTTGGCCGCCTTTTCCGTGAATGCCGTGTCTCGAATTTCCGGTTATATCCTCGTGACCTTTAACCAGCATCAGGCCGACGAGGCGGCGCGTGTCATTCGCACCGTTCCCGGCGTTGCTCGTGTGTCTTTGGCGTATCACACCAACCGCGACCCGCAGGAGTACTGCGCCGCCGCCGTGAAGGCGCTGCGCGAGTTTGGTTCCTTCGATTCGTTTAAGGTGCACGCCAAGCGCTCCAACACCGACTATGAGCTCACCTCGATTGATATCAATCGTCAGGTGGGCGAGGTGCTGTGTGAGGCCTTCCCCGATAAAAAGGTTCAAATGCACGACCCCGATGCGATGGTGCATGTGTTGGTGGTCCAGGGCAGCGTTTATGTGTATGCGCGTTCCGAGCGCGGCGTGGGTGGCCTGCCGGTGGGTTCTGCCGGTAAGGTCGTGACGCTGCTGTCGTCGGGTATCGATTCTCCGGTGGCGACCTGGATGCTCGCGCGTCGCGGTGCGGTGTGCGTGCCGGTGCATTTCTCCGGTCGTCCGCAGACGCCCGATACGAGCGAGTATTTGGTGCAGGACATCATCCGTGCGCTTGCACCGGGTGTCCAGATCGGCCGCTTGTACGTAGTCCCGTTTGGCGACTGTCAGCGTGAGATTTCGGTCACCTGCCCCAGCAACTTGCGTGTGATCATGTATCGCCGGATTATGTATTCGGTTGCCGAGCGCATTGCACACATCGAGGGTGCCAAGGCCATCGTTACGGGCGAATCACTTGGGCAGGTTGCCTCCCAAACGCTCGAGAACATCATGGCCGTCAACGAGGCCGTGAAGATCCCTGTGTTCCGTCCGCTCATCGGTTCGGACAAGCAGGAGATCATCGCGCGCGCCGAGGAGATCGGTACGTTCGATATCTCGACTGAGGCCGCTCCCGACTGCTGCACGCTGTTTATGCCGCGCCGTCCCGAGACGCATGCTAAACTCGATGCCGTGCATGAGGCCTGGGAGTTGTTCGATCACGAGGAGATGATCGAGCGTCTGCTCAAGCAGACCGAGTACATCGACTTCGATAGCAACACGTATAAGGCGCCTAAGACCTTAAAACGCAAACATTCGGAGCTTGCTCCGCGTGAGATTTACCAAGATCACGAGTAAATTTGTGCATAGACCGACGATGCGCCTGCATCGTCGGTTTTTTGCCATCTGGGCATTTTGCGACTAAGTGTTCATTTGCTGACGTGTGCCTGAATAAATGGACAGATTTGTGCAAGGTTTTGGTCGGCTTTTGGTTTGACCGCGATAACCGGTTTTGAAGCATGGCTGTTGCAGGGCTCTTTTCCTGACACGATGTTGTTGGGAGGTTTTGCTATGGCGCAGCGCGAACAACACGAACGGGTCAAAAAGATGGACCGCTGGGCGGGCAAGCTGCTCGGTCATAAGGCAGTGGTGGTGGCGATGCTGGGCGTCATTGCGATGGCGAGCGGCTTGGCGATGGCGAACCTTGGCGGCGGTGCCGGCGGTGTGTCGTTTGAGCGCACTGATGGTTCGGGCTCGTTAGTGGAGCCGGGATCCGGCGATGCTTCGAGCGGAAAGACATCCGAAGGATCTTCGACTAAGGCTTCTGCCGCGGCAGAGGTCTATGTCGATGTCGATGGCGCCGTTGTGTCGCCCGGTGTATATCGCCTCAAGGACGGCGCGCGGGTGGCTCAGGCGATTGATGCCGCCGGCGGGCTGGCGCCCGAGGCAGACGTTACGGGGCTCAATCGGGCATCTAAGGTCATCGATGGACAGAAGATTCACGTTCCAACGGTAGGGGAACAGCGGGCGTCCATTGCGGAAGCCGGTGTCGATGGTGGGGCTTCCGCATCATCGGGCGTGAGTGGCGCAAAAGGCCTAGTAAACATCAATACGGCAAGCGCGGCAGAGCTGCAGACGCTTTCGGGCATCGGTCCCTCCATGGCTCAGTCGATTATCGATGAGCGGACAAAGAACGGTGCCTTTGCCTCGGTTGACGATCTGATGCGTGTGTCGGGAATCGGCGAGAAGAAGCTTGCCAAAATCAAAGATTGCATCTGCGTATGAGTGCGACCGAGCGCGAGCATGTGATGCCTCCGCGGCCCCTGATTCCGTGGACGATGGCCCTGTGTGTCGGCATGTGCGTGAGCTGCGCCTTGGTGCTCAACGTGGCCGCTGATGCGCTACTGGGGGAGCAGGCGCCAGCGTTCGGGCCGCTATGGGCTATTCCCGTTGCGGCGGCGGTATTCGTTGCGCTGGCTCAATCTTGTGCGCGGTTTGCCCCTTTTAAGCGGTGGCTGTATGCCGCGTCCGTCGGTCTCGTGGCGGGAGCGGTCGTCTCGGCGTGGTGGGCTGTGGGCGCGCTCAGCGCCTCGAAGGCGCTCGATGGTCGAGCGGCAAGCAGCCTCGAGTTTGTCGTGCAGGGTGATCCATCCATAAACGACGACGTGTATTCCTATACTTGCGAGGCACGCACGGACGGCAAGAGCTTGGCAACGGTTCGCCTATCGTGTGGCCGCGAGCTCAAGGTCGGGGCGCACGTGCGTGTTATCGGTCGCGTTTCACGTTTTGAGAACGATGCGCATGGACGATCGCGCATGCTCCGAGGCGAGGTGCGCAAGGTTAAAGCCGTTCGGATTGTGTCGGTCGATGAGGGCTCTCTGGGGCCGCTGCCTCGGCTGCGAAATGGGCTGCTTGCTTCCATCGCGCCTGCGACCGACCCGGCGCGTGCGCTCATAGCCGGTGTCGTCTGCGGTCGTTCGGCCGAGCTGCGCGCCCAGCCGGCGGGCGACTGGTTTTCGGTGACGGGAACGGCGCATCTTATCGCCGTCTCGGGCAGCCATTTGGCTATCGTGGGGTTTGTAATCGAGGGCGTATTGCAAAAGACTCGGTGCTCACGTGGCCTTCAGCGGGCGATATTGGCGATAACGCTTGTAGGCTACGCTGCCTTTACGGGCGCGTCTCCCTCGGCCGTGCGTGCGTGCTGCATGGTGTTCGCGACGCTTGTCGTAAACGGCGCGGGCCGTCGCCGGCACGGCGCATCGGCACTCTTCGTAACCATGTCCATCTTTGTGCTACTGCGGCCGACGGTGCTGTTCGAGATGGGGTTTCAGCTTTCATGCGCCAGCGTCTTAGCCATCCTGTGCTTTTGCCCCTATGCGACCTACGCTATGGGTGAGCTGGGTGTGCCATCGGGCATTGCCAGCATGCTTTCCGTCACGCTGTGCTCGCAGCTGGCGACTCTTCCCATTACCATTCCTGCCTTCGGTACGTTCTCGCTCATTGCTCCGCTGGCAAATGCGGTCATCGGTCCGGTGGTGAGTCTGCTGCTTGCTGTGTCGATCGTGCTGGTTCCCTTTTCGCTCGTGGCGCCGTTGCGCACTTGGGCGCTCGTTGTGCCCATGATTACCGCCCGTTGCACGCTGTTCTTCGAGCAGCTGTTTGCCGCCGTGCCGGGTGCATCCGTGAGTGTGCCGCCGGATAGCATGTGGATTTACCTAGCGCCGTGTTTGCTGGCGGTTCTCCTGGTCTGGTGGCCGCGCCCTCAGGCACGGCCTATGGCGGTGGGGTTTGCATGTCTGGTGCTCTTGGCTGCGATTCCGTACGTCTACTGGGATCGATTCGCTCCGCCTTCGGTGACGGTGCTCGATGTGGGCCAGGCCGATGCGATTCTTATCCGCCAGGGCGGCGCAGTAGCGCTCGTCGACTGCGGGGTCGACGAGCGCGTGGTAGCGGCGTTGGTTCGCAATAACGTGCACCATATCGATGCCGTCTTTGTGACGCATTGGGATGAGGATCACTGGGGTGGTCTGCCTGCCGTGCTCGAACAGTTTTCGGTTGGAACGATTGCCGTGGCGGCCGAAGCGCTGGAGGATGCTCCTGTCGAGGTATTGAACCGACCTGGCGTGGAGTATCGACAGGTGCGCCGTGGGGATATGGTCGACATCGGCTCATTTTGCGCCCGCGTGATGTGGCCATTCGAGTCTGTGGATGGCGAGGGAAATGAGGACTCGCTTGTCCTGCTGCTCTCTTATGTTCAGGAAGGCATGGGCCTGCGCATGCTCCTCACCGGTGATGCCGAACTCGACCAAGAACGGGAATTCGTGCAGGAGGTGGGGGATATCGATGTACTTAAACTTGGGCATCATGGCTCCAAGGTTTCAGTCGATGGTGAGTTGCTGGACGTCCTGAAGCCCGAGCTTTCCCTCGCGAGCGCGGGCGAGGGGAATCGATACGGCCATCCGTCCGATGCCTGCATCGATTCCGTGAAGGAAGCGGGCGGTGTGTTCGCGTGCACTATCGAACACGGCGACATTACCGTCGCGCCGACTGCGAATGGTTTTGCGATGCGATGCCAGCGACCGTGACGACATCGTTGGCGTGTGGTGGGCCCCTGGGCTAGAATGGCACGGAATGAATACGAAGGCCTGCGGGAGGGGAGCGCAATGTCCGAAACCGGTCTGCTGCCGGCATACCTGATCGTCGGTACTGACGGCGTCAAGCGCGATCACGCCGTCTCGCGTATGAAAGCGCGTCTGGAAAAGTCGGGAATGGTCGAGTTCAACCTCGACGAGCGCGACATGACCAAAGACTCCGATATCGAGTCCATTATCGGATCGCTCAATACCTTTCCCATGGGCAACGAGTTTCGCCTGGTAATCCTTGATGGCTGCTCAAAGCTTGCCAAGGCGGTTTCGGAGCCGCTCGTCGAGTATCTGGCGAGTCCCAGCCCCACAACGGTCTGCCTCATCATCGCCGACTCGCTTGCCAAGAACACGCGCCTGTATAAGGCGATCGCCAAAATCGACAAGAAGGCTATCGTCGATTGCTCGGGTACCAAGCGCTGGGAGCTACCGCGCCGCGTGCAGCAGATGGCGACGCAGCACGGCAAGTCGATCTCGACGGCGGCCGCCGAGGAGCTCGTTTCGCGCTCGGGCGAAAACACGCGCATGCTCGATAACGACCTGGCAAAGCTCTCCCAGATGGTCGAGGCGCCCCAGATTGAGCTTGCCGACGTGGAGCGTTGGATCGTGCGTACGGCCGAGGTTCAACCTTGGGACTTCCTCAACGCCGTCTCAGCTCGCGATATGCGGCGTTCGCTCGAGCTCTTTAAGCTTCTGCCCTCTAAGAGCTACGTGTGGACCTACACGCTGCTATGCGGTCGCATTCGTGAGCTGATCGTCGCCAAGGCGCTCGACTCTCGTGGGCAGGGGCGTGAACTCGCCGCGACGCTCAAACTTCAGCCCTGGCAGGTCAAAAATCACCTGACCTGGGCACGTCGTTTTTCGATGACCGAGCTCGTCGCAGCGCTCGAGGGTGCCGTTGATGTGGAGCTCGCGCTCAAGGGTTCGGCCGATTCTGAGACCGCGCTTTTGCTCTGGATTACGAACATCTTGAGAAAATCGTGATGATACCTGCCTATTTGACAAATTCGTTCTATCCCTTTGAGGGGGAGCGTGCTATAGTAGGCGCTTGCATGACCTCACCGTGTCTCAGAGGTGTCATACATTTTTTGCAAGGAACTCGAAAGGAACTCCAGAAGTGGCAAACATCAAGTCTCAGAAGAAGCGTATCCGCACCAATGAGGCAGCTCGCATGCGTAACAAGGCTGTCAAGTCCGAGCTCAAGACGCTGACCAAGCACGTCCAGTCCGCTGTCGCCGAGGGCGACGCCGAGAAGGCCCAGGCTGCCCTCAAGACCGTCACCAAGCGTCTCGACATGGCTGCTGCCAAGCATGTTATCCACAAGAACCAGGCTTCCAACCGCAAGTCCGGTCTTGCCAAGCTCGTGAACAGCATCAACGCCTAAGTTGTAAATTTCACACCACACAGATTACGCGCATAAATGGAGCCTGTTTTATGGAACAGGCTCCATTTTTTGTGCCCCTCGGGTAAGATAGTCCGCATGAATACTTCAATTGACATTTCCCACATCCGTAACTTCTCGATCGTTGCGCACATCGACCATGGCAAGTCCACGATTAGTGACCGTATCCTCGAGCTCACCCATACCGTCGACGAGCGCGACATGGAGTCGCAGCTGCTCGATACCATGGATATCGAGCGCGAACGCGGCATCACGATCAAGTCCAATGCCGTTCGCGTTTCCTATGACGCCGACGATGGCGAGACGTATCAGTTCAACCTGATCGATACGCCGGGCCACGTGGACTTCACCTATGAGGTCTCTCGTTCGCTGGCCGCCTGCGAGGGCGCGGTGCTCGTCGTCGACGCCACGCAGGGCGTCGAGGCACAGACCGTCTCTAACGCGACGCTCGCCATGAACGCCAACCTGGATATCGTGCCCGCCATCAACAAGATCGACCTGCCGTCGGCGCACCCCGACGAGGTCAAGACCGAGATCGAGGATGACCTGGCGATTCCTGCCGACGATGCCGTATGCGTATCGGGCAAGACCGGCGAGGGGATCCACGATCTGCTGGAGTCCATCGTCTTTTTGATCTCACCGCCCAAGGGCGATGCAAACGCGCCGCTCAAGGCGCTCATCCTGGATTCTTATTTTGATGAATACCGCGGCGTGGTTGCCACGGTTCGTGTTTTTGACGGCTCCATCAAGAAGGGCGATACCCTGCGCATGATGCAGGCCGAGGGCGACTTTTTGGTCGACGGCGTGGGCGTCAAGCGTCCCGCCGAGACGCCGGTCGACGCGCTGACGGTCGGCGAGGTGGGCTACGTGGTCACGGGCCTGAAGGACCCCGAGGCCGTGCGTGTGGGCGACACCCTCACGTGGGCATCGAATCCCTGCCCCGAGCCGCTTCCGGGCTACCGTGAGGCCAAGCCCATGGTCTATACGGGCCTGTTCCCGATCGATAACAAGGACTACGAGAACCTGCGTGACGCGCTCGATAAGCTGCATGTCAACGACCCGTCGTTGGTGTGGGAGCCCGAGACCTCGGTGGCGCTCGGCTTTGGCTTCCGCGTGGGCTTCTTGGGCCTGCTGCATATGGAGGTCGTCAAGGAGCGTCTGGAGCGCGAGTTCAACCTGGACCTTATCGCCACGAGCCCTTCGGTGGACTATCACGTCTACAAGACCGACGGCGAGATGATCGATGTCCGCAGCCCGCAGGACCTGCCCGAGGCCACGCGCATCGAGCGTATCGAGGAGCCCTACCTCAAGGCCAAGATCATCTGCCCGCCCGAGTATACGGGTGCTGTCATGCAGCTCGCTATCGAGCACCGCGGCGTTACCACCGATATGATCCACCTCACGAGCAAATCGGTCGAGATGCGCTTTGACATGCCGCTTGCCGAGCTCATCCTGGACTTCTTTGACCAGCTCAAGAGCCGCACCAAGGGCTATGCGTCGCTCGACTACGAGTTCAACGAGTATCGTCCCTCCGAGCTCGTTAAGCTCGATATTTTGCTTTCGGGCGACGAGGTCGACGCGCTTTCGTTTATCGTGCACAAGGACAAGGCCTATGGCCTGGCCCGCGGCCTGTGCGACAAGCTCAAGGAGATCATCCCGCGTCAGCTGTTCGAGGTACCTATTCAGGGCGCCATCGGCAACAAGATCATCGCCCGCTCCACCGTCAAGGCGCGCCGCAAGGACGTTTTGGCTAAGTGCTATGGCGGCGATATCTCGCGTAAGCGCAAGCTGCTCGAAAAGCAAAAAGAGGGCAAGAAGCGCATGAAGGCCATCGGCTCGGTCGAGGTCCCGCAGGAGGCCTTTATGGCGATCCTCAAGGTGGACGAGTAGGACCATGGCGCTTTCTGAATACAGTACGCGGCTGCTGGGCGCCTATGCCGAACAGCCGTTCCTTATGGCTCCCATGGCGGGCGTGACCGATCCCGCGTATCGCATTATGTGCCGCCGCCGCGGTGCCAATCTGGCCTATAGCGAGATGGTGAGCGTGGCGGGCCTTGCCTATGCTAGCAATAAGACGTGGCGTCTGGTGCTGCCGGCCGACGAGGAGCAGCAGATTTGCGTGCAGCTCTTTGGCTCCAAGCCCGATCAATTTGCGAGCGCTGTCGCTGCCGTCGAGGAACGCGTGGGCGATCGCCTGTTGCTGATCGATATCAACATGGCCTGCCCGGCTCGCAAGGTCGTCACCAAGGGCGAGGGCTCGGCGCTCATGCGCACGCCCGACCTGGCCGAGAAAATCGTCCAGGCGGCAGTGGGCGCGGCACACGTTCCCGTGACCGTGAAGATCCGCAAGGGCTTTTATGCCGAGGACTGTAATGCCGCGACGTTTGCCCAAATGCTCGAGGGGGCGGGGGCCGCAGCGGTGGCGGTGCATGGTCGTTGCGCCACGCAGCTCTACACGGGCCAGGCCGATTGGTCGGTCGTCGATGAGGTGGCCGATGCCGTTGAGATTCCCGTGATCGGTTCGGGCGATGTGTTCGCGGCCGAGGACGCTGTGGAGCATCTGCGCAACTCGGGTGCCAGCGCGGTGTTTATCGCGCGCGGTATCTACGGGAACCCGTGGGTGTTTGGCGATGCTCGCGCCCTTGCGCTCGATGGCACACCGGTGCCGGCGCGCAGCTCCGTCGAGCGCCTGGACGCCCTGCGCGAGCACCTGACGCTGACGCACGAGCTTTTGCCGCTTATGTCGCGCGCCCGTACGTATGCAAGCTGGTACTTAAAGGGTATGCCCCATGCAGCCGCTTGGCGCGCCCAGGTGGTGCGCTGTTCCACATACGAGGAGTTTATGGGGCTGGTCGATGATATCGAGCGCGATGTGGTGGCTTGCGAGGCCGCGCTTGCCGCCGGCGAGTCGGTGCCCGCTCATCCGCTGGAGGCCTAAAGGTGTCCGTTACCGCGCTGTATGTGCACGTGCCGTTTTGCGCTCAAAAATGCCGCTATTGCGACTTTGACTCGCGCAGCTTTGCCCCGTGCGACCTGGACGCTGCGCTCGATGCCTATTTTGAGCAGCTGTATGCGCGGCTCGATGCCTTTGGCAACGCTGGGGCACTCAGGCAGATCCGCACAGTCTACGTAGGCGGCGGCACGCCGTCGCTGGCAGGGGAGCGCCTGGTAGAACTTGCCCGTCGTATCTCCATGTGGTGCAAGCCCGTTGAATTTACCTGCGAGGCAAATCCTGAGTCGTTGACCGCTGAGCTCGCCCCGGCGCTTGCCGAGGCGGGTTTCACGCGCATTTCTCTGGGCGTGCAAACCCTCGACAATATCGAGCTGGCTGCTATTGGCCGCATTCACGATGCTAATCGGGCACTTGCGGCTATCGCGACGGTGAAGGACGCTGGTCTCGATGTGTCGTGCGACCTTATGTGTGGCCTTCCCGGGCAGACGGCGGCGAGTTGGCAGTGCACACTCGATGGCGTGCTGGCGGCGGCTCCGCATCATGTGTCGGTCTACCCGCTCACGCTCGAGGAGGGGACGCCCCTTTATCGCATGGTGTGCCGCGACGAGTCACTCGAGCCCGATGAGGATTTTCAGGCCGCCTGCATGGACGTGGCACGCGAGCTCCTGGGTGCCGCCGGCTATCACCCGTATGAGGTGGCGAGTTACGCTCTCGACGGCCATGAATGCGCCCATAACATTGCCTATTGGACTGGACAGGGCTATTTGGGTCTAGGACGCTCTGCCGCGGGTATGCTCGATGCCGAGGATTTCGATCACCTGGCTATGTTGTTCCCTGGCGCGCCTTCTCGAGGCGATGCGTACCGTGTGCGCTTGGTTCAGCGCGACGATGACGCGACGGCGTTCGAGGCCGAATATCTGTCGCAGCGCGAGGCTTCGGCCGAAGACCTGATGCTCGCTTGTCGCATGACGCGCGGTGTTGCGTCCGACCTGTTGGTTCGTGCAGCTTGCGTCATCCCAACGGGCGAGCTGGCAGCTGCCTGCGATCGCGCGCTCGAATTGGGTCTTGCCACTTGGTTGCCCGAGGCGCTCGGGGTCCATGAGGGACCCTTTACTTCGGCAGATGTCGTCTCGGGCCGCGTTCGCGCTCGTCTGGCGCCGACCCACCTGGGCTGGCTCGATGGAAATGTTCTGTTCGAGCTGTTTTGGGATCTAGCTTAAGCCGCTCGGGTAGAATTACCGGAATATATACGCTGCTGTGAGCAGGAGGTTGCCGCGCATGGCGACGATGAACGAAAAAGATTACTACGAGACCCTGGGCGTCTCCAAGGACGCCACCTCGCGTGATATTCAAAAGGCCTTTCAGCAAAAGGCCCGCAAGCTCCATCCGGACGTCAACAAAGAGCCGGATGCCGAGGAAAAGTTTAAAGAGGTTTCCGAGGCCTACGCCGTGCTTTCGGATGAGCAAAAACGTGCGCGCTACGACGCCATGCGTTCTGGCAATCCCTTTGCCGGTGCTCCTACGGCTTCGCCCTATGGTGGCGGCTATGCCGGCAGCACGGGTTATGGCAATCCTTTTGAGGGCGGTTTTCCCTTTGGTGGTGCCTGGGGCCAGCAGCGTCGTGGGCAGGCTGCCTACAATCCCGAGAATGGCGCCAATGTGGTCGTCGATATTAAGCTCGACGCCAAGGAGGCCAAAGGCGGTGCCCACAAGACCGTCCGCTACACGCGCTTCGACACCTGTAGCAACTGCGGCGGCTCGGGCTCCGTTTCGTCTGAGCATGCCCATACCTGCCCGAGCTGCGGTGGCCGCGGCCACATCGACGTCGACCTGTCCTTCCTGTTTGGTGCGGGCACGTTCCAGTCGGTCTGCCCCGAGTGCGGCGGTTCCGGTAAGGTCGTGGCCGACCCCTGCCCCGATTGCGGTGGCAGCGGTCGTACTCGCGTAACCTCCGAGCAGACGATTGAGTTTCCTGCCGGCACGCACGATAGCGACGAGGTCCGCATTAGCGGCATGGGTCATGCTGGCACCAACGGTGCCGCGGGCGGCGACCTGGTCGGCCGCGCCCATGTTGAGGCCGAGCGCTTGGAAGGCAAAGCTCGTACCGGTTTTTACCTGATGGGCATTGTGGCGCCGTTTTTGGTGCTGTCGGCCATCTCGGGCGTGTTCTCGGCCTTTGCCGTGATGTGCTTTATTCCGTTTACCATGGGCCTGTTCATGGTGCTTTCGGACGGTGTGCTTCATCGCAGCCTGCTGTGGTGGAAGCGTGGTGCGATGCAGTTTGCCAACGGTTTTGCCAACGGCTTCATGTTCGCGCTCGTGTCTGTTTGGTTTGCGAGCTGCTCGCAACGGGCCATGCTTTCGCCGTATCAAATGCAATAACATCAAACCCTCTGTTTGCGGTCGGCCCAGCTTGGGTATAGGACGCACTGTGACAATAATGAAAGTTGGAAGGATTCGGTCGTGTCGGAAAATAGGGATTACTACGAGGTACTTGGCGTTGACAAGGATGCCGACGCGCGGACGATTAAGCGCGCGTTTCTAAAGAAGGCCCGTACCGTACACCCGGACGTTTCGGACGACCCCGATGCTGAGGCCAAGTTCAAGGAGCTCAACGAGGCCTATTCCGTTCTTTCCGATGAGCAGAAGCGTGCTAACTACGACCGTTATGGCACTGTCGACGGCCCTGGTGGTTCGGGCTACGTCGATATCAACGATATCTTTGGTGGCATGGGCATGGACGACTTGTTCTCGTCGTTTTTTGGCGGCGGTGCCGGCGGTGGCGCCCGCAGCCGTCGTGAGCGTCGTCGCGGCCGCGATATGGCCATCTCTCTTTCGGTGACCCTTGAGGAGGCGGCGCTCGGTTGCAAAAAGACGATTAGTTATGACCGCCTTGCTCCCTGTGAGGATTGCAATGGCACCGGTAGGGCCGAGGGTGCACAGGAAAAGCAGTGCGGCCGCTGCCACGGTACGGGCTATGTCACGACGGTCCAGCGTTCGTTCCTGGGCCAGGTTCAGTCCTCCTCGCCTTGCCCCGACTGCCATGGCGAGGGCACGGTTATCGACCATCCCTGCGAGACCTGCGACGGTCAGGGCCGCACGCCTTCGCATGAAAAGATCGACATCGATATTCCCGCCGGCGTTTCGACCGGTCGCCAGCTGCGTGTGAGCGGCTTTGGCGAGGCCGGCCTTCGCGGCGAGCCTTCGGGCGACTTGATTGTCAACGTGCGCGTCGCCGACCACGAGCGCTTTAAGCGCAACGGCGACGATCTGTACCTCGTGAGCGATATTTCGATTGCGCAGGCGGCTCTCGGCTGCGAGATCGAGGTCGAGGGCATTATGCCTGACGAGGTCGTTAAGGTCACGGTCCCCGCCGGCACGCAGTACGGCGACACCGTGAGCGTCGGTAACTTCGGCATGCCCCGCATTGGCGGTGGCGGCTCGCGTGGCCGCCTGGTCGTTCAGCTGCGCGTGCTCGTTCCCACGAGCCTTTCGGCCAAGCAGCGCGACCTGCTCGAGGCCTTCGCCGCCGAGTCCGGCGACGACGTCGCTCCCGGCAAGAAATCGGTTACCGATCGCATCAAGAGTGCCCTCGACGACATCCTCGATTAAGGAGCCCGCGTGCTCGCACCCCATATCTCTGTTGTCAACCTCGGTTGCCGTGTCAACCGGGTTGAGTCCGACCGTATCACTGCCGATCTTATGCGCCTGGGTTTTGCGATGGTGGAGCCCGAGGATGCAGAGCTGATCGTCATTAACACCTGTGCCGTTACGGGCGAGGCTGAGGCCAAGACCCGTAAGGCCGTCCGCCATGCACTGGCCCATCCAAACGAGCCCTATGTGGTCGTGACCGGATGCGTGGTCAATTTGCATCCCGAGGAACTGCTGGAGCTCTCCGACCGCGTGATCGCCGAGCCGTCCAAGATCGATGTCGCCGAACGTGTCTGCGAGGTGTTGGGCGTTGAGTCCGATAGCGTTCCCGCCTGCAGTGATGGCGAGGTGGTCGATGCGCTCGGTCGCTCTCGCCTGGGCGTGAAGATTCAGGACGGCTGTAACCATCGCTGCACCTATTGCATTGTGTGGAAGGCACGCGGCCCCGAGCGCTCCGTGCCCGTCGAGTCCGTGCTCGAGCAAGTTCGCGAGGCCCAGGAGGCCGGCGTGCCCGAGGTGGTGCTGACCGGTGTGAACCTGGGTGCCTACGATGGCAAGAGCGCGACCGACGAACACGTCGAGATCGATGAGCTGCTCGAGGCCATTATGGAGCGCACGTCTATTCCGCATGTGCGCATTTCTTCGGTCGAGCCCATGGATATCTCTGAGGGCCTGCTTAAGGTTATGGCGCGCTACCCGCAGCGTATCGCCCCGTTTTTGCACCTGCCTGTGCAGTCTGGCTGCACGGCGACCCTGCATCGCATGGGCCGTCCCTATAGTGCCGAGGCTTTTGAGGACACGGTGCGCATGATTCGCGCCAACCTGCCGCAGGCGTCTCTTTCGTGCGACGTTATCGTCGGTTTTCCCGGTGAGACGGATGGGGAGTTCGAGGAGTCGCTGGCGCTATGCCGTCGCGTGGGCTTTTCGCGCATGCACGTGTTCCGCTATAGCAAGCGCCCCGGCACCCTCGCCGCCGACATGCCCGACCAGGTACCACCTGAGGTCATGGCCGAGCGCAGCCGCCGCATGCGCGCGGCTGCTCAGGAGCTCGCCATTGCCGACGCTCGTCGTCGCGTGGGAACCGTTGAGCGCGCCGTGCTCGAGTATGGTGACAACCTGACGCTCGGCTCGTTCCATCATGCCCGTCTTGACGATACCTGTGGACTTACAGCCCCGTGCCTGCTCGATGTTGCTATTATCGGAGTCGATGATTCCGGCTTGGTCCATGCACGCAGGGAGGTTCATGGAAGCCTCGAAGATTAGACTTACCGTTCCCGAGGGAGTTGACCCCTCGCGCGTTTTGGGCGCTGGCGACGGCGTCCTTCGTGCGCTCGAAAGCTTGGTTCGCGCCCACGTGGTCGCCCGTGGCGATAGCATCGCCGTGAGCGGTGACCCGGATGAGGTCGAGCTCGTTGCGCGCTTTTTCGAGCATGCTTTTCGTGAGGCGGCCGTCGATCGTACCCTTTCTTCCGACGATGTCTCGCGTTGCCTAGCCGTCTTGCGCGACGGCGAGCATGAGGCCACATCGCTTCGCGATGACGTGCTGCTTTCATACCGCGGTCGCGCCATTCGTCCCAAGACGCTCGGGCAAAAGCGCTATGTGGATGCTATCCGCTCGCATACCATCACCTTTGGCTTGGGTCCTGCCGGTACCGGTAAGACCTATCTGGCCATGGCGCTCGCCGTCGCCGCGCTCAAGCGCCATGAGGTGGGCCGCCTGATCCTGACGCGCCCGGTTGTCGAGGCGGGGGAGAACCTGGGCTTTTTGCCCGGCACCCTCGAGGAAAAGATCGACCCGTATATGCGACCGCTCTACGATGCCCTTTTTGACATGATGGATCGTGAACGTACCGACGAGCTTATGGAGCGTGGTGTGATCGAGATCGCCCCGCTCGCCTACATGCGTGGTCGTACGCTGAGCGATGCCTTCGTGGTGCTCGATGAGGCGCAAAATACCACGCCCGAGCAGATGAAGATGTTTCTGACGCGCCTGGGCTTCAACTCCAAGTTCGTGATTACCGGCGACCTGAGCCAGCGCGACCTGGTGGGTCGTCGTGGCGGTCTTGCCGACGTTGAGCAGATTTTGGGCCGTGTCGACGATGTCGCATTTTCTCACCTCGAGCGTGCCGACGTGGTGCGCCATGCCTTGGTGGGTCGTATCGTCGAGGCATACGATGCTTATGATGACGTGCGTGAGCAGCGCTCGCGCGACCGAAAGGAGTCCCGTTGAGTGTATTGATCAGCAACGATGCCGAGCTCGATACGCTGCTCGACGCGCAAGAGGTGGAGCACATCTGCGGGGTTGTGCTTGCCGCCGAGGGTGTTGAGCGTGAGGTCGAGATTTCCCTTTCGTATGTCGACGAGGACGAGATGCACGGGCTCAACCACGAGTGGCGCGGTATCGACCGCACCACCGATGTACTCTCGTTCGAGTGCGATTCGGCCTTTGACGATGACATTCCCGCCGATGTGACGCTCGAGCTCGGCGATATTATCTTGGCCCCGCAGGTTATTGCCCGTCAGGCCCCCGGTTTTGGCAATAGCCCCGCTGGCGAGTGCCGTCTGATGCTCGTACACGGCATGCTGCACCTGCTGGGCTATGACCACATCGAGGACGACGAGGCCGAGGTCATGGAGGCCCGCGAGGACGCCATCCTGCGCGATCTGGCGCTCGAGCGCGGCGAGGACCCCAAGCTAGTCCACGTCGGCCCCATCACCAACCACGTCCACGACTAGGAGCCGTCTATGATTC
The DNA here is from genome assembly GCF_003472525.1 of Collinsella sp. AM10-26. Taxonomy (NCBI): domain Bacteria; kingdom Bacillati; phylum Actinomycetota; class Coriobacteriia; order Coriobacteriales; family Coriobacteriaceae; genus Collinsella; species Collinsella sp. AM10-26. The sequence continues at coordinate 58,289 of NZ_QRMC01000006.1, read as the reverse complement.
CCGGATCGAACAAGGACCATCCGTCCTTCTTAAAGTCGTTTTCCTACGCCATGGAGGGCTTCGTCACCGCCGTCAAGACCGAGCGCAACATTAAGGTCATGCTCGTTGCGGGCGTGTGCACCGTCGTTGCCGGCTGCATCGTGGGGCTCGACATTGCCGAGTGGGCCACGATTATCATCTGTTGTGGCCTGGTGATTCACGGCGAGCTGTGCAACACCGCTATGGAGGCCATCGTCGACCTGGCGACCCAGGAACTTCATCCGCTGGCCAAGCGTGCGAAGGACATCGCCGCCGCCTCTGTATACGTTCTTTCCATCACCGCCGCGATTGTGGGCGTGCTGGTATTTGCCCACGCGCTTGGCTTTATTTAGAAAGGGATTCCCATGTCCGACAATATGCAGCCTACCGATGAGGTTCTGGACGAGGTCGAGGAATTCGACCCGTTTGAGGGCATGAGCGATGAGGAACTCGACGCCCTATGCGACGAGGACGACTGTCCAATGGGCTTTGGTGACGTGGAACCCGGTTTCCGCAGCGGCTTCGTGGCCCTGGTCGGTCGCCCTAACGCCGGCAAGTCCACGCTACTTAATGCCTGCTACGGCAAAAAGGTTGCCATCACCTCGCCGGTGGCACAGACGACCCGCCGCCGTATGCGCGCCGTCGTCAATCGTCCCGGCTACCAGCTGGTCTTTGTCGATACCCCGGGTATTCATAAGCCCAAGGATGGCCTGGGTTCCGAGCTCAACAAGAGTGCGCTGTTCGAGCTGAACGATGTTGACGTCGTCGCGTTTTTGATTGACGCCACCAAGCCGATCGGCAGGGGAGATGCCTGGGTTGCCGAGCGCGTCAAGAGCGCCCGCTGCAAGAAGGTCCTGGTGCTCACCAAGGCCGATGAGGCCGACCCCGCACAGGTCATGGAGCAGCTCAAGGCAGCCCACGAGCTCATGGACTATGACGACGAGATCGTGACGTCGTCGGTCAAGAACTTTAACGTCGATGCCTTCATCGAGACCGTTGCGCACTTTTTGCCCGAGGGTCCTCGCTGGTTCCCCGAGGACATGGGCACCGATGCTTCCGACGAGACGCTCGTTGCCGAGTTTGTGCGCGAGAAGGTTCTTCGCCGCACCCGTGATGAGATTCCGCATTCCGTGGGCGTGATCTGTGATGCGCTCGAGCAGACCAAAAAGGTGTTGCGCGTACATGCCACCATTTACGTCGAGCGCGAGGGCCAAAAGGGCATCATCATCGGCAAGGGCGGCGAGATGATCAAACATATCGGCATCGATGCCCGTCGTGATCTTGAGCGCATCTTTGGCACGCAGGTCTTTTTGGAGCTGGACGTAAAGGTCAAGGCCGGTTGGCGCGACGACGAGGCTCAGATTCGCCGTTTTGGGTATAGCGCCGAAGACTAGCCTTTCGAACGCATATGGCAGGCTCTCGCACATATCGCACGAAAGTGCTCGTGCTCGATAAGACTAAGCTCAAAGAGACCGACCTGATCTTGACGATGCTTGACGAGCGGGGTCGGCAGGTTCGTGCCGTGGCAAAGGGCGCGCGCAAACCCGGTGGGCGCTTGGCAGCGCGCTGCGAGCTGTTCTGTACCGTCGATATGCTGCTCGCACATGGACGCTCGCTCGATGTGGTTTCCCAGGCCGAGCTTATGGAAGCGCCGCTCGGCGCCGCGCCCGATTACGAGACGACCTGCGCCGCAAGCGCGATTGCCGAGGTCGCGCGTGTGTGCTCATTCGAGGACGCCGAGGACCCGTTTACCTTTGCCATCACGCAGCGGGCGCTTGCCCTGGTGGGCGGCGGGCTCGACGCGGCGCATATGGACCTGCTCGTGGCGGCATATGTCTTTAAGCTGCTATCGCACGTTGGCTACCGACCCGATTTTTCGGCTTGCGTGCTGTGCGGAGACCCTATGCTGTCGTATTTTTCGCCCCAGGCCGGCGGGCTCATGTGCGGGTCGTGTGCGTCGAGCGTTCCGGGTGCCGAGCTGGTGTCGACCGGTGAGGTCGCGTGGCTGCGCGCCCTCATGTCCATGACCTTCGATGCGCTTATGGCCGAGCGAATCGACCCGCATACGGCGGCATTCTTGCTCGGGCTTTCGCATGTTTGGGCTGCGACGCACACCGATCAGCGCCTCCGTGCGATGGAATTCATGTTGGGTCGGTGATGATGCACAGACGCGGGCTGCTTGTGGTAACATATCGGCCTGTTGGTACCTCGACCTTGGTTGCTCGCTCCACCGGCGGCTTCCCAGTCCGAGGCGAATCGAGTCGCCCGATGGCGACGCAAAACGAAAGGTGAAACAATGACTGTTTCCAAAGAGCGCAAGGCGGAGCTGACTGCCCAGTTCGGTAACACCCCGGTCGACACCGGCAACCCCAAGGTTCAGGTCGCCATCCTGTCCGAGCGCATCAAGGAGCTGACCGAGCACATGAAGTCCCACCAGAAGGACTTCCACACCCGTCGTGGCCTGCTCATGCTCGTCGGCCGTCGTCGTCGTCTTCTCTCCTACATCAAGAAGAACGACATCGTCGAGTACCGTGAGCTCATCAAGGCTCTGGGCATCCGCGACAACATCCAGTAGGATTTGTACATGCTAAGAGCGTCCTGCATGCGGGGCGCTCTTTTTGTGTAAGGGCGTGAACAATCACGCTCTGAAGCGTGGCGGGGGCAGGGGGCCCGCGTCACATGAGAAGCCCGCAGGCAAGGGGCCTGTGGGGTAAAGGAGAACAATGACACTCGTATCCAAGACCTTTGAGCTGTACGGCAAGACCTACACCTTCGAGTCCGGCGAGCTTGCCAAGCAGGCAACCGGCGCCTGCCTGGTCAAGCAGGGCGACACCACGATGCTCGACACCGTGGTCGTCTCCAAGGAGCGCAAGAACTACGACTTCTTCCCGCTGACCGTCGACTTCAACGAGAAGATGTACGCCGCTGGCCGCATCCCGGGTGGCTACCTTAAGCGTGAGGGCCGTCCCAGCGAGAAGGCCACGCTCACCGCGCGCATGATCGACCGTCCGATTCGCCCGAGCTTCCCGGACGGCTTCCGCAACGAGGTGCACATCGTCGCCACCTCGCTCGTCGCCGACCAGGTCAACCCCTTTGACGTCATCAACGTTATGGGTGCCTCTCTGGCCATGACGCTCGGCGGCGTGCCCTTCGAGGGCCCGCTTGCCTGCGTGCGCATCGGTCGTAACGTGGAGACCGGCGAATTTATCGTCAACCCCACCTACGAGGAGCGCGAGAACTCCGATCTGGACCTGGAGCTGGGCGGCTCTGCCGACTTCATCTCGATGGTCGAGGCCGGCGCCGAGGAGATCTCCGAGGACGACATGCTCGCCGCCATGAAGTTTGGCCAGGAGGCCCTTGCCGCCTTCTGCCAGGCTCAAGACGAGTTCGTCGCCGAGTGGGAGCAGGTCAACGGCCCCATCGTCAAGAAGGAGTACCCGCTCGATCAGCCCGTCGAGGAGGTCCAGGAGCGCATCTTCGCCCACTACGACGAGATGGCAGCCGCCCTGCGCGACGTCGACAAGCTCTCCCGTATCGGCAAAGTCGAGGCTCTGAAGGAGTCCATCCGCGCCGAGTTCACCGAGGAGGAGCAGGCCGCTTGGGAGCGTGAGATTCCCGTGGCGCTGAAGAAGCTCGAGAAGAAGGCCATGCGCACCATGGTCGTCGAGACCGGCGAGCGCGTTGACGGCCGTGCCGCCGACGAGATCCGTCCCATCATGGTGAAGGACAACTACCTGCCGCTCGTTCACGGCTCCGGCCTGTTCCAGCGCGGTCAGACCCAGGTGCTCTCTGTCTTGTCACTCGGCATGCTTAACGAGGGCCAGCGTCTGGATACCATCGAGCCCACCGAGGGCAAGCGCTACATGCACCACTACAACTTCCCGCCGTTCTGCACCGGCGAGACCGGCCGCATGGGCAGCCCCAAGCGCCGCGAGATCGGTCACGGCAACTTGGCCGAGCGCGCCCTGCTTCCGGTGCTCCCCGACGAAAACGAGTTCCCCTACGCCATCCGCGTGGTCTCCGAGGTCATGGAGTCCAACGGCTCCTCTTCGATGGCTTCGACCTGCGGTTCCACGCTCGCCCTTATGGACGGCGGCGTGCCCATTAAGCGCCCGGTCTCCGGTATCGCCATGGGCCTGATCCAGGAGGAGGGCAAGACCGTGGTCCTGTCCGATATCCAGGGTCTCGAGGACTTCCTGGGCGACATGGACTTTAAGGTCACCGGCACCACCGAGGGCATTACCGCCCTGCAGATGGACAACAAGGCCACCGGCCTTACCTTCGACATCCTGGCCCGCGCCCTGCAGCAGGCCAAGGAGGGTCGTGCGTACATCCTGCAGAAGATGCTCGATGTGATCCCCGAGCCGCGTCATACCACGCGCAGCACCGCTCCGCGCATCGTCTCCATCCAGGTTCCGACCGATAAGATCCGCGACGTCATCGGTTCCGGCGGTAAGGTCATCCGCGGCATCCAGGACGAGACCGGCGCTTCGGTTGACATCCAGGAGGACGGCACCGTCTTTGTCGGCGGCACCGGCGAGTCCGTGGACCAGGCCGTCGAGCGCATCAAGCTCATCATCAAGGTTCCCGAGCCGGGCGAGGAGTACACCGGTCGTGTGGTCTCCATCCAGCCCTTCGGCGCCTTTGTTAACCTGCTGCCCGGTAAGGACGGCTTGCTGCACATTTCCCGCGTTGCCAAGGGCCGCGTCGAGAAGGTTGAGGACGTCCTCAACGTTGGCGACGAGGTCAAGGTCGTCGTCATCGAGGTCGACGATCGCGGCAAGATCTCGCTCGATCGTCTTGACAAGCCCGAGGCCCCGGCTCGCGCCGAGGGTGCCTCCGAGGGCGACGGCGAGCACTTCCAGCGCCGTGAGCGTCCGCGTCGCGAGCGCTCCGAGCGCAGCGACCGTCCGCGCCGTCCCGGCGACAACGGAGGCCGCAAGCCCCGCCGTCACCACGACGCCGAGTAACAGCTACACACAAGCAGCTCACCAAGGGCGACTCCTAAGGGGGTCGCCCTTTTGCTATTCCCGGCGGGGGCCGCGGGTAAAGTTTCCTGCTCTACAGTCCTGCTCGCACGGAGAGCACATTAAGTGCTCTCCGGCTCATGCGGAACTCGCGATAAACTTTACCCGCGGCCCCCGATGGCCACAGACCGGCGGGATAGATCGGTTCAGATGGGGCTTTAATGCATGGGTGGTCTGTTGGTGGGCAAATGGGTATCATACTGTAGCTATTGCGTCGACTTTGTGATGCATGTTTGTATGTGCCCGGCGGTCGGTTTGCCAGAAGCGCCCCGTCGGTTGTTCCGGACCCGTTTCGAAGAAAGGAAACAACACTCACTTATGGCAGCTAAAAAAACATCTCCCTTGAAGATCATCCCGCTCGGCGGCCTTGATGGCATCGGCAAGAACATGACGGTCTTTGAGTGCGGCGACGACATGGTGCTCGTCGACGCCGGCCTCATGTTCCCGGATGACTCCCAGCCCGGTATCGATCTGGTGCTTCCCGACTACACCTATGTCCTGGAGAACGAGGAGAAGCTCCGCGGTATCATCGTCACCCACGGCCACGAGGACCACACCGGTTCGCTTCCGTATCTGCTGCAGGACCTCAACAACAAGGTGCCCATCTTCTCGAGCAAGCTGACGCTTGGCTTTATCGAAGGCAAGCTTTCCGAGTTCCGCATCCGCGCACCCAAGTTCCGCGAGGTCAAGGGCGGTAGCCATGTCAACCTCGGTGGCATCTCGCTTGACTTCTTCTCGATGACACACTCCATCCCCGGCGCTCTGGGCGTGTTCATCCGCACCAACCAGGGCACCGTCATGCACACGGGCGACTTTAAGCTCGACCAGACGCCCATCGACGGCGTCACGCCCGACTATGCCGCCATCAGTCGCTTTGCCAAGCAAGGCATCGACCTGCTGCTTTCCGACTCTACCAATGCCACGGTTCCCGGCTTTACCAAGTCCGAGGCCGAGGTTGGTCCCAACCTGCTGCACGCCATCAAGAATGCGCCGGGTCGCGTGTTCGTCGCGTCGTTCTCGAGCCACATCCATCGTCTGCAACAGATCTGCGATGCCGCCCGCAAGTGCGGCCGTAAGGTCGTTGTGACCGGTCGCTCCATGCTCACGAACACCCGCGTGGCGCGTGAGCTGGGTTACCTCAACATCGACGACGCTGATATCATCGATGCCTTCGACATTGATAACCTGCCCGACGACAAGATTGTCGTCATGTGCACCGGTTCGCAGGGTGAGCCGCTGTCGGCCCTGTCCCGCATGGCCAATGGCGAGCACAAGACGCTCTCCATCCACGAGGGCGATACCGTTATCCTTTCGGCAACTCCTGTTCCCGGCAACGAGAAGGCCGTCCAGCAGGTCGTCAACAGCCTGGCCAAGCTCGGCTGCGACGTGTGGGATAAGAACCGCGCTCTCGTCCACGTCTCGGGTCACGGCAGCCAGGAGGAGCTCAAGCTCCTGATGGCAATGGCCAAGCCCACGTACTTTATGCCTGTTCACGGTGAGGCCGTGCACCTGCGGGCACACGCCCAGCTGGCCCGCAAGATGGGTCTCAAGGACGACCATATCTTTATCCTCGATAACGGTGACACGCTCGAGATGCGCGGCGGTATCGTCAAGCGCGGTACGCCCGTCGAGTCCGGCGTCGTCTACGTCGACGGCCTGCGTATCGGCGATACCGACCCCATCGTCTTGCGCGATCGCCAGAAGCTCGCCAACGACGGTATGGTTACCGCTGTTGCCATCGTCTCGCTCAAGCACAAGAAGATCGAGGCCATCGAGTTCTCGGGCCGCGGCGTCTCGTTTGCCATCGACGACCAGTTCTCCGAGGATGCCTCCGCGTCCATTATGAAGACGATCGAGAAGGGTAAGTTTAGCTTTACCAGCAGCGGTTCCGATGCCATTCGCAAGGCCGTGCGCGATTCGCTCTCTAACTTTATCTGGAGCCGTACGCGCACCCGTCCGATGATCATCCCGGTCGTCATGGAGGTTTAGTTTGGCGCGCGGATCTGCACAAAACGCCAAAGGCAATAAGGCCAATAACCAACCGGCATCTGCTAAGGGTGCCGGTTCCCATCTGCGTGCCAATAAGGGCCACGAGTCCGAGTTTGATGAGTTTGAGCCCTTGGTCGAGCCTTCGGCCAATCGCGATATCGCCGGCGTGGTCATCGCCGTTTTGGCGATCGCGTCCTTCATTGCCGTGATCTCTCCGGCAACAGCGCCCGTGACGGCTGCGGTTGCCGGTTTCTACCACCTGGGCTTTGGTCTGGGCGCCTACGTGCTGCCGATCGTCATCTTGCTGTTTGCCGCCACGCTCTTTTTGGGTGAGGACTCGCCGCTCAACGTGCGCTCTGTTGCGGGCGGCGCCTTGGTCTTTATCGCCGTCGTCTCCATTCTTTCGTTGATGGTGCCGGGCACGAGCGATTCGTGCGACCTTATGTTTACGCCGCAAAATCTGTCCGCCTCGGGTGGCTACATCGGTGCGTTTATTGCGAGTGCGCTGCAGAATGCCCTGGGTAAGCCTATTGCGATGGTAGTCCTGCTGGGCCTTGTCGTCGTGGGCTTGGTTATCATTGGCTTTTCGGTGGGCGGCGTGCTGCGCTCCGCCCGCGATCGTGCGGCAGATTTTGCCGAACGCCGTCGTGCCGATGTTAACGCGAGTCCGTGGGGTGACGATGAGGCCCTGTCGGTGCCTGGTGTCGCCCGTCCGCATCTGAGCATTCTTCGTCAAAAGGGCTCTGATGCTGCCATGACCACGGTCATGGGCAACGATGCGGACCCGGTTTTGGACGATGATGACGAGGATGAGGATCCGTTTGTCGACGTGTCCGATGCCGTGGAGGCTGAGCGCGCTAAGACGACGCTGCTGCCGCGTCGTCATGCCAAGAAGGGCAAAACGGTTCCCAAGCTCAATACGAGCGAGCCCGACCCGTCTTGGTCCGAGAGCGAGATTGAGCTTACCGAGGGTGATGACGAGGACGACGAGACTCCGATTGAGACCGCAAAGACAACTTTGCTGCCGCGTCGCCATGCAAAGCGCGGCCAGGTAACCGGCCAGCTTTCGATGGAAGACGACCCCGATAAGATTGACGAGTCCGAGCCGCCGTTTGCCGTGAATCCTGTCTCGGCCGCACCTCAGATTCCCGACTTCTTGAAGCATCCCAAGGTTGCAGATACGCCTGCCACGAGTGCTGTCGAATCGGCTATGGCTAGCGATGGGGGAGCGGGCGCAACTCCTACGAATGCTGAGGATGAAGAAGAGGACGGCCTCAAGCTTCCGCCGCTCGAGATCCTGCATGCCAGCCCGCAGTCGGCTTCCGCCGCGTCTTCGGACAAGGAGCTTGAACAGACTGCCGAGTCGCTGCAGTCCACGTTGCTTGAGTTTGGCCGCAGTGCCCGCGTGGTCGGCTGGATCGCCGGCCCTACGGTGACGACCTTTAAGCTGCAACCTGGCGAGGGCGAGCGCGTGAGCAAGATTTCGAGCCTCGAGGACGATATCGCGCTTTCGCTCGCTGCTCAGTCGGTGCGTATCTTTGCCCCGATTCCCGGCACCTCACTCGTGGGCATCGAGATTCCCAACCGTAAGCGCCAGAACGTCAACCTGGGCGACGTGCTGCCCTATGTGAAGGGCGGTCCGCTCGAGCTCGCCATCGGCCGCGACGCCGAGGGCACGCCGGTCGTCGCCGATCTCGCCAAGATGCCCCACCTGCTGATTGCCGGTACCACGGGCTCCGGTAAGTCGGTCATGATCAACTCCATCATCACGACCCTGCTCATGCGTGCGCTTCCCGAGGACGTTCGCCTGATTATGGTCGACCCCAAGCGCGTCGAGCTTGCGGGCTATAACGGTCTGCCGCATCTCTATGTGCCCGTGGTGACCGAGCCCAAGCAAGCCGCGAGCGCTCTGCAATGGGCCGTGTCCGAGATGGAGCGTCGCCTGAAGGTCTTCGAGCGTCTCAACGTGCGTAAGATCTCGACCTACAACGAAAAACAGGCTGCTGGCGAGTTTGAGCATTACGACAACCCGCCGCAAAAGATGCCCTACCTGGTCATTATCATTGACGAGCTCTCTGACCTGATGATGGTCGCCGGTAAGGATGTCGAGGCCTCGATTGTGCGTATCGCCCAGCTGGGCCGTGCCGCCGGTATTCATCTTATCGTTGCCACGCAGCGCCCCAGCTCCAACGTGGTGACGGGTCTTATCAAGGCCAACATCACCAATCGCATCGCCTTTAACGTCGCCACGGGCATCGACTCGCGCGTCATCATCGACCAGATGGGTGCCGAGAAGCTCACCGGTTTGGGCGACATGCTGTTCTCAAAGGTCGACTGGGGCAAGCCCCGCCGTATCCAGGGCTGCTTTGTCTCGGACGACGAAATCAACGAGATTGTCGAGTTCGTCAAGTCGCAGAGCGAGCCCGACTACCACGAGGAGATTCTGTCCGCCGTGGCGCCCGCTTCCATGTCCATGGCGGGTGGCGGCGGCATTGTCCGCACCGGAGTCGCCGAGCCGCAAGACGATGATCCGCTCATCTGGGAAGCCGCCCATATTGTGGTGGAATCGCAGCTTGGCTCCACATCTGGCCTGCAACGTCGTCTGAAGGTTGGCTATGCGCGCGCCGGGCGTATTATGGACATGCTGGAAGAAAAGGGTGTCGTCGGCCCGCCCGACGGTTCCAAGCCGCGCGAGGTCCTGTTGGACGAGGAGGGGCTTGCCGCGCTGAAATCTGTCGACGCCGAGATGGCACGTGAAGATCGTGAGTTTGGAGGATTCTGATGGCTGCACGCTTTGGTGACATGCTGCTCGAGCAGCGTCGCCGAATGGGCCTTTCCATTCAGCAGGTCGCCAACACCATCAAAATCAGGCCGCAGATCATCGAGTTTTTCGAGACCGGTAACTTTGCTTCGATGCCGCCGCGCGGCTATGCGCAGGGCATGATTTCGAGCTATGCTCGCTTTTTGGGCCTCAATCCGCGCGAGGTCGTCAATGCCTACTTTGACGAGCTGATGGCATACGAGCGCGAGACGTCGCAGCAGGGCGGTCGTTTTCAGGACGCCGCCGGCTATGTCAATTCGCGTTCCTCTGTCGATAACGGGCGCTTCCTGATGGTTCAGGGCGGCCGTTCGACCCGCTATGGACAGCGTCCTCAGCAGGCCGGTTATATTACCGAGACGGGTTCGGGCGAGGAGATTCGCTCGCAGCGTGACCGGTTCCGCAGTACGCCGATGCCCGAGGACCGTGCGCTTCCCGCTGCCCGCGGCGTGGCGCGTGACCCTCGTGCCGGCTACGGCGACGGCGGCTATTCCGATCGCGGTCACCGTGGTATCTCCACCGGACGCTCTCGCAGTGGCTATGCGGACGCCGATACCACGCAGGTGACGCCGCGTCTTCGCTCTCAACCACAGCCGTATGGCCAGCGCTCTTCGGCTCCGCGTGCGGGCCAGCGTGGCTATCAAGGCCGCGGTGAACTTGCGCCCCGCTCGGTTCAGCGCGGCCTTCAGGGCCAGGGTGGCTATCGCGGCCGTTCCGATAGCAACCGTGGCCGTATGCCTCAGGGAGGCGGCCGCAGCAGTTCCAGTCGTGGACGCGGCGGTTCCCGTGCTCCTCAAAACAATGGGCTCGATCCGCGTATCGTCTACACAGGTATCGGTGCCGTGGCGTTGCTGCTGATCGTGCTCATCGTGGTACTTCTGCGCGGCTGCGCATCTTCGACGCCCGAGACCACGCCCGAGACGCCCGCTGTTACCAAGACGACGACCAAGAAGTCTTCTAAGAAGACCGAAACGGTCGACGAGGACGATGACACCGATGAGGCGACGGATGAGTTGACTGATTCGGACGCTACCAAGACGACGGCCAAGAAGGAAGAGAACGAGGTCACGAAGGTCAAAGTCTCCGTTGCTAAGGGAAAGACTGCGTGGATTGAGGTCAAGGTCGACGGAAAGTCGGTCTATGGCGCCCAGGCGACTGGCCCCTTTGAGCAGGAGTACACGCCCGAGTCCTCGATCGAGATCACCACGTCCAAGCCTTCCGATGTCACCGTTACCAAGAACGGCGAAAAGGTCCGTTACGATACCAAGACCTCGGGCGTGGCGCGTGTGACGATCACCGTTCCCAAGAAGGAGACGACTGATTCCGAGAATGGTGAAAGTTCTGATGGTACCGACACCACCGATGGTACCGACACCACGGACGGCACCGATGCCCAGTCCACGGATGGCACCGATGCCCAGTCCACGGATGGCACCGATACCGCAACTGACGGTCAGACGTCCACCGATTCTACCGACTATTCGTACGATAGCTACTAAGTCACTCGTACGCGAAAGGAAACATCATGGCTAAAGATTCCAGCTTCGACGTCGTGTCCGAGGTCAACATGCAAGAGGTCGATAACGCCTTCCAGCAGACCACGCGCGAGATTTCCCAGCGCTATGACCTGAAGGATTCCGGCGCCACGATCGAGCTTTCGAAGGGCGACAAGCTCTTTACGATCAACGCCCCGGCCGACTTTGTCTCCAAGCAGATCATCGATGTCCTGAGCTCCAAGCTCATCAAGCGCGGCATCGACCTCAAGGCTGTCTCGTGGGATGCTCCACAGGCGGCATCGGGCGGCACCGTGCGCGTGCTCGGCCATATCGTCGAGGGTATCGACCAGGCGACCGCCAAGAAGATCAACAAGGACATCAAGGACCAAAAGCTCAAGGTCAAGGTGACCATCGAGGCCGACAAGCTGCGTGTTTCCTCCGCTTCGAAGGATGCGTTGCAGACCGTGATCCAGTTCCTGCGCGACCAGGACTACGGCCAGCCGCTGCAGTTCACCAACTACCGCTAATATCATTCGAAAGGACCGCTCTCCAACATGGATACACCGTTGGGCTCCGTGCTCTACATCACCCTCGGGTGCGCTAAGAACGAGGTCGACACCGACCGCATGCGTTCTCTTTTGACCGCCGCAGGCTACGAGGAGGCATTCGACCCGCAGGATGCCGATATCGCCATTGTCAATACATGCTCGTTCCTCGCCTCCGCAACGTCCGAGAGCATCGAGACCACCCTCGAGCTCGCCAACGAGGTTCAGGACGGCGTTCGTTCTTGCCCCATCGTCATGTGCGGCTGTGTGCCGTCGCGCTATGGCGACGACCTGCCTGACGAGCTGCCCGAGGTCGCTGCCTTTGTGAAGGCCGACGAGGAGGACGGCATCGTGGCGGTCATCGATGGCGTGCTGGGTGTCGAGCGTGAGATCGCTGCCTATATTCCGCAAGTCAAGCGCACTGTCGAGGGCGCTGTCGCCTACGTCAAGATTTCCGATGGCTGCAACCGCTTCTGCAGCTTCTGCATGATTCCCTACATCCGCGGTCGTTATCACTCGCGCAATGCCGAGAGCATTATTTCCGAGGTGCGCGACTTGGTTGCCGGTGGCGTGCGAGAGATCGTGCTGATCGGCCAGGACACGGGTATTTGGGGCACCGACTTTGCCGACGAAGGCGTCACCGAGGGCTCGCCGCGCAATCTGGCGCAGCTGCTGCGCGCTGTAGCCGAGGCCGTGCGTCCGCAGAACGTCTGGGTCCGTGTTCTCTACCTGCAGCCCGAGGGCATGACCGACGAGCTTATCGAGACGATTCGCGATACCCCCGAGGTGCTACCCTATATCGATATCCCCGTGCAGCACTGCGACGCACGCATCCTTAAGGCCATGCGTCGCTCCGGTTCGCGCCAGGAGCTCGAGGACCTGTTCCGCGATCTGCGTGAGCGCATCCCCGGCATCGTGATCCGTTCCACGGCCATGGTCGGCTTCCCGACCGAGACCGACGACGAGTTCCGCGACCTTATCGACTTTATGGACACCGTCGGCTTTGACTACACGAGCGTCTTTGCCTACTCGCAGGAGGAGGGCAGCCTGGCCGCCAAGATGGAGGGCCAGGTCGACGAAGAGGTCAAGCTCGAGCGCGCCCAGGAGGCCATGGATCTGGCCGAGTCGCTCGGTTTTGCCGCCACCGCCGCACATGTGGGCGAGCGCGCCCAGGTGATCGTCGACGGCATCGAGGAGACCGAGGACGGCGCCGAGCTGATCGGCCATGCTTGGTTCCAGGCGCCCGATTCCGATGGCGCGGTGCACTTGGACGCCAGCGAGGCGTCCGTGGGCGATATTCTGACGGTCGAGTTTACCGATAGCTTCTGCTATGAGCTTATCGGCCATGTTGTGGAGTAGGAGAGCATCGTGGCAAACGAGAGCAATAAGGAACTGACGAGTGTTTGGACGCCCGCCAACATCGTGACGTGTGTGCGCATCGTCTTTATTCCGGTGTTCATGATCGTGTCGGCGCTTTCTCACACGAGTGTTGCTGGTACAGATTGGAGCACCTTCGACGGCCCGCTCGCCGCTGCAGCCTTCATTCTGTATGTGATCCTGTCGTGCACCGATAAGGTTGATGGCTACTTGGCTCGTTCGCGCAACGAGATTACCGACTTCGGTAAGTTCTTGGATCCCATCGCCGATAAGCTGCTCGTGTTCTCTGCCCTGCTGCTGTTCTTGGACTTTGGTGCCGTAACCGTGTGGTCGGTGTTCATTATCCTGTTCCGCGAGCTGCTGGTGAGCGCCCTGCGCATGGTTGCGAGTGCCGCTGGTGTGGTCGTTGCCGCCGATAAGCTCGGCAAGTACAAGACGGCGACCACGATGGTCTCCATCTGCGGTTACCTGTGCGTCTTTGCGATGGCCGGCTTGCACCTTGGCCCGGTGGCGCTGACGCTCGGCATCTACTCTTTATCGCGCTTCCTGTACGCCGTTGCCGTTGTCCTGACCGTTATCTCGGGCGCCCAGTACTTCTGGCACTGCCGCAAGATCGTCTTTTCGGTCTAGGTCCTGGTGGGTATGACGGACTCTTTTGAGCAGATTTTCGCTCATAACGAGGAGCTGGCGCGCGATATTGTCGAGCGCGCGAGCGCTCGGGGCGTGACGGTTTCGACGGCTGAGTCGCTGACGGCAGGTATGATCTCCTCGACGATCGCCGATATCCCGGGCGCCTCGGCGGTGCTGCGTGGCGGTGCGGTAACCTACTGTGATGAGATCAAGCATCGTGTGCTGGGTGTTGAGCAGGAAACGCTCGACCGCTATACCGCGGTGTCGCATCAGACCGCGCGCGAGATGGCGGCGGGGTCGCTAGATCTGTACCAGAGCGATGTTGCCGTGAGCGCAACGGGCTATGCTGGTCCCGGCGGCGGTACCGAGGACGATCCGGCTGGCACCTTCTATATTGGCTGGGCGTATCGCACGGTCGATGGGGAAGTGCCGGTCGTGGACTCTGTGCGTTGCCATTATGAGGTCGACCGTTCGTGTGTTCGTGCCCATGCGGTCACGGAGGCATTGGGACGCATTGCCCTTGTGCTCAACTCTATGGAATAGGCGTGTTTTAAGGGGCCTTAGGGCCCCTTAATTGTGGAGATAGGGACCTCTGGCGAATTTAGCGTTTGTGCTGGTCATAGGTATATTTTCTCCTTCCTTGTTTTTATTTGGCCCTATGTGGTCAAGCATTTAGCCAGTGTTTGGTCGGCGTTTGGTTGGGTTTTGGAAAGACTGCCTGCATATGATTGGTCTGAACGGTTGACCACGAACAGCCGTTCGTTTATTATCGATGCAGGTTGTTAAGAGGAGGGCTATTCATGGCCAAGAATTCAGGTCCCGTACGTACCGTCCATGCACCCACGACGGGTAAAGAGCGCGAAGAAATGATCGCCACCACCAAGGCCGAGATCGAGAAGAAGTTCGGTCAAGGCTCCATCATGAGGTATGGTGACGGCGGCCCCGAGCTCGAGGTCGAGGCCATTCCCACGGGCGCTCTGGCACTTGACGCCGCTCTGGGTATCGGCGGTGTGCCGCGCGGTCGTATCGTCGAGATCTACGGTCCCGAGTCCTCCGGTAAGACGACGCTTTCGCTCGAGATCCTGGCCGAGGCCCAGGCAATGGGTGGCGTTGTGGCATTTATCGATGCCGAGCATGCGCTCGATCCCACGTATGCCGCGCGCATTGGCGTGGATATCGACGAGGTGCTCATTTCCCAGCCCGATACGGGTGAGCAGGCGCTCGAGATAGTTGACATGCTCGTGCGTTCCGGCGCCATCGATGCCATCGTCGTCGACTCTGTCGCCGCGCTGACTCCGCGTGCCGAGATCGAGGGAGAGATCGGCGATACCACGGTCGGCTTGCAAGCTCGCCTGATGAGCCAGGCGCTCCGAAAGCTCGCCGGCTCGCTGTCCAAGTCCAACACGACGTGCATCTTCATTAACCAGCTGCGTGAGAAGATCGGCGTCATGTTCGGCAACCCCGAGACCACGACGGGCGGCCGCGCCCTTAAGTTCTTCTCCTCGGTGCGTATCGACATTCGCCGCATCGACAGCATTAAGCTTAAGGACGAGGTTATCGGTAACCGCGTGCGCGCCAAGGTCGTTAAGAACAAGGTGGCAGCTCCGTTCCGTTCTGCTGAGTTCGACATCATGTACGGCACAGGCATCTCTAAGGAGGGCTCGATCTTGGACATGGCTGTCGAGTGCGGCATTTGCAAGAAGATGGGCTCCTGGTTTGCCTATGGCGAGGACAAGCTCGGCAACGGTCGCGAGGCCGCCAAGGCGTTCCTGCGCGAACACCCCGATTGCGCCGACGAGATTGAGCATAAGGTTCGCCTTGCCTGCGGGCTTGAGTTTGATGACGATGCTCCGTCCGAGGTCGAGCTGACCGATCAGCCGGCTGCGGATCAGCCTTCCGGCGAGGAGTTCGACGAGCTTTACGCCATCGATGGGTCCGCCATGCTCGATGACGACGACGAGTAGCGGTTACGCTCATGTCGTATACGGTGACCGAGGCCACGGTCGTCTTTCCCGATAAGAAGGCTGCCTCCTCGTTCTCGAGCGGATATGAGTCCAAAAAGCCTTGCGCACATATCGATTGTGAGCTTGAGGGCGGTTTTAAGCGGTCCATTTGGATTCCCGTGCGGGTCGCGCGCCTGTATGTCAAAAACCGCCCCGATTTTCCCTGTGATTGGGATAACTTTCGTGAGGCGGTTCAGCTCATCGAGCGTAAATGTGCTCTCACCATGGTGACCGAGATGTTGTCGCGACGCGACCATGCGACGGGTGAGGTCCGTGACAAGTTGGCTCGCTACGGCTTTCGCCATCCCGCGATCGATTTCGCCGTCGAGCGCGCCACCGAGTATCGCTTTTTAGACGAGAACCGCTTTTGCTCGTACTTTATCGAGGAACGCAAGCGGCGCGGTTGGGGACAGCGCAAAATCGAGACCGAGCTCAAGCGCCGTCATGTTGTGCTCGATGACATTCCCGGTTATCCCGAGGATTATTTTGCTGTCGAAGACGATTTGGCGCGTGCGTCAGCCCTGCTCGCCAAGCGGCGTGTTCCAGAGACGCGCGGATTCGAAAAACTGGTTCGGTTTTTGATGGGCAAGGGCTTCTCGTATCACATCGCCGCCGATGCCGTTAAGGCGCGTCTCGATGCCGAATGCTAGGAATGTGCGCTTTAAGCGTATGCGTTTTGTGGCCCTGCCGTTCACCTTGTTTTAGCCGCCGTACTGGGGCCATTTATTTGACAGTTGTTGTGGTTCAACGTACGATAAACACTGTCATTTGCTTTGTGATATGTGCTCATCTGTGATGAGTTTGTTTATATGTTTATCTGTATCCGACCCGCATAAGCTGCGCCCATATTACTCAAATGTCGCGAGCCGTTCGTAAGGACGGTTCGCTTTGTTGTGTAACGAATCCATCAAAAGGAGTGAGCATGCCTATCATCGCAGCGCTCGTTGGCATCGTTTTGGGTGCCATCGCCGCCATTGCCTACATGCGCACCGCCAAGCAGGGTAGTCTTCACGAGGCCGACGAAAAGATCCAGTCGGCACATGCACAGGCTGAGTCCTTGATCGGTGATGCAAAGCGTCAGGCCGAGACCCTCAAAAAAGAGGCTCTGCTTGAGGCCAAGGAAGAAATCATCAAGAACAAGCAAGCTGCCGAGGCCGAGGACAAGCAGCGTAAGAACGAGATTCGTACGCTCGAGAACCGCGTGATGCAGCGCGAGGAATCCCTCGACCGCCGCAACGACGCTCTCGACAAGCGCGAGCATCAGCTGTCCAGCCAGGCCGGTCAGGTCGAGAAACGCTCCCGTGAGCTCGAGGAGCTCTGCGCAAAGCAGACCTCCGAGCTCGAGCGAATCGCCGACCTTACCCGCGAGGACGCCCACAAGGAGCTTCTCGATAAGGTTCGCGGCGAGGTCACCCACGAGGCCGCCACGATCATTCGCGAGTCCGAGCAGCAGGTTCGCGCCGAGTGCCACAAGACTGCCCAGGAGATCTTGTCCCTGGCGATTCAGCGCTGCGCTGCCGACCACACTGCCGAGGTTACCGTTACCTCCGTGCATATTCCCTCTGATGACCTCAAGGGCCGCATCATTGGTCGCGAGGGTCGCAACATCCGGACCTTTGAGCAGGTTTCCGGCGTCAACCTCGTGATCGACGACACGCCCGAGACCGTCGTTCTTTCGAGCTTCGACCCAGTTCGTCGTGAGACCGCCCGTGTCGCCCTCGAGAACCTCATCGCCGACGGCCGCATTCACCCTGCCCGCATCGAGGAGATGTATCACAAGGCTGCCGACCTGGTTCAGCAGCGCGTGCGCGAGGCTGGCGAGCAGGCTGCCTTCGATACCGGCATCCACGACCTACACCCTGAGATCGTCAAGACCCTTGGTGCCCTGCGCTACCGTACCTCGTTTGGTCAGAACGTGCTTCAGCACTCTCTCGAGGTCTCTGATCTGTGTGGCGTGATGGCTTCCGAGCTTGGCCTGGACGTTGTGACCGCTAAGCGCGCCGGCCTGCTGCATGACCTGGGCAAGGCAATCGACCACGACGTCGAGGGCCCGCATGCCGTCATCGGCGCCGAGCTTGCCCGTCGTTATGGCGAGAAGCCCGTTATCGTCCACGCTATCGAGGCTCACCATGCCGATGTCGACCCCAACACGGTGCTCGATGTCCTGGTACAGGCCGCCGATGCTGTCTCTGCCTCTCGCCCCGGTGCCCGTCGCGAGTCTGCCGAGAACTACATCAAGCGTCTTGAGAAGCTCGAGGAGATCGCCAACTCCCATGACGGCGTCGAGCGTACCTATGCCATGCAGGCTGGTCGTGAGGTCCACGTCATGGTTCAGCCGGACAAGATCTCCGATGCCCAGTCCACGGTTCTGGCTCACGATATCGCCCATCAGATCGAGGAAGAGATGGAGTATCCCGGTCAGGTGCGCGTCGTCGTGATTCGCGAGAGCCGCGCTGTCGATATCGCTAAATAACATGAGCGACGCGAACGAGCTCATCTCATTTATCGCGTCGATGTCGGGGGAGGGCAACCTTCGCGTCGAGGAGAACCTTGGCGAGGGGTATGTCCGCCTCCGCGTTTCGGAGGCTGAGCGGCGCCAGGCAAAACACGACATTCAGAATGTCGAGGATATCGTCATAGAAATGCTCCGCAATGCTCGAGATGCCGGCGCCGACAAGGTCTATCTCGCCACGACCAAGGAAGATGGCGTCCGCACGCTTGTCTTTCTGGATAACGGTTCGGGCGTTCCGCAGGATATGCAAGAGCGAATCTTCGATGCCCGCGTTACCTCCAAGCTCGAGAGCATGAAGATGGACCGTTGGGGCGTTCACGGTCGTGGCATGGCATTGTTTTCGATCAAGCAGAACACCGACGAGGCCCGTGTGGTCACGTCCGGCGTCGATCTTGGTTCAGCCTTCAAGGTGAGCGTCGCAGCCGACCGCCTCAGTGAGCGTGCCGATCAGTCCAGCTGGCCCCAGGCCGTCAAGGATGAGGACGGGCGTTACGTCTGTGCTCGCGGTCCGCATAATATTATTCGCGCTGCTTGTGAGTTTGCGCTCGAGGAGTTGCGTGGTTGCGATGTCTATCTGGGCTCTCCGTCTGAGATTGCCGCGACCCTTTATGCTCAGGCGTCAGGTCGGCTTGATACGTCTCGTCTCTTGTTCATTGATGACGAGAGCGAGCTTCCGGTTATCGATCGTTTAGGCCTTGCTTCTGATGCCGAGGACTTTATCCGTATCTGTGCGGGTTTGGGTCTTGAGATGTCCGAGCGCACGGCTCATCGCATTTTGGCAGGGCAGATTAAACCCGTTCGCGGTGTGACCGCGCGTCTGCTGCGCGAGCGTGATTCGTCCTCGCATGCGCCGGCTCCTGTCGATCTCGCAAAGGATCGTCGCGGGCTACGTATTGCCAAGGATGATATGGCGCAGTTTTCGCGTGCTGTGGAGCGCGACTTTAATGACCTTGCCGCCCGGTACTATCTCAACCTTTGCGGCGACCCAAAGATTCGCGTTTCGCGTGATCGAATCACCGTGACCTTCGATCTTGCCAAAGAGGAATAGTGCCTTTACCGAGTCCACTCGGTACGATACAGTTATTGCAGTTAAAACGTACTTTTAAACGCAGGAGTTTCTTCATGGATTGCCTGAAGGTATCAAGCAAATCATCGCCCGCGTCCGTTGCCGGCGCCATCGCCGGCATGGTCAAGGATGGTGTACCCGTCAACATTCAGTGTGTCGGCGCCGGTGCGGTCAACCAGGCCATTAAGGCCGTGGCTATCGCGCGCGGTTTTTTGATCCCAACCGGTTTTGATATTTCCTGCGCGCCTGTGTTCTCCGACATCCTCATTAACGGGGAGTCGCGCACGGCCATCCGCCTTTCTATCTACGTTCACCAGATCAATCGAGCTGCTATGGATAACGTCGTCATGGATGATGTTAAGCCTGTGGCATAGCTTCTGATTGCCTTGTTTAGCTCCCCATCGTTAGGACTTATGCACATGGACCAGCGTTCCGTACGCGATATTCTTACCGGTAAAACCTACTTTATCCGCACCTTTGGCTGCCAGATGAATCAGCACGACTCCGAGCGTGTGAGCGGTCTGCTTGATTCATATGGCTGCCTCATGGCGCTCGATCCTGCGCATGCCGATATCGTTGTCTTCATGACGTGCTGCGTGCGCGAGGCCGCCGATACTCGCCTGTACGGTCAGTGCAATTCCTGCAAAAGCCTGCCGCCTTCGCCTTCGGGCAAGCGCGTGGTTGCCGTTGGCGGTTGCATCGCGCAGCGCGATGGCGAGGGCCTGCTCACCAACGTCGATAACGTCAACGTCATCTTCGGTACACATTCCATCGCGTATGTGGCCGAGCTCATTGCCGAGGCGTTCCTTGACGGCAAGCGTCATATCCGCACCAATGAGCATGAGGATACGGACGCCATGAGCATGCCGTGGCATCGCGAGACCCAGTATCACGCCTGGGTGCCCATCATGACGGGCTGCAATAATTTCTGCACCTATTGCATCGTGCCGTACGTTCGCGGTCGCGAGAAGAGCCGCCCCTTCGAGGAGATTGTCGACGAGGTGACCGGTTTGGTACGCCAAGGCGTGCGTGAGATTACGCTGCTGGGCCAAAACGTTAACTCATATGGTCGCGATCTGTTTGGCAAGCCGCGTTTTGCCGATCTGTTGCGTGCCGTGGGCGATACGGGTGTGGAGCGCATCTTCTTTACGTCTTCACATCCCAAGGACCTGCTGCCCGAGACCATCGACGCCATGGCCGAGACGCCTGCCGTTATGCCGCAGCTGCACCTGGCCGTCCAGTCAGGTTCGACGCGGATCCTCAAAGAGATGAATCGCCGTTATACACGCGAGGACTATCTGGGCCTGGTCGATCGCATTCGCAACCGCATGCCCGACATCGCGCTCTCGACCGACATTATCGTTGGCTTCCCGGGCGAGACTGAAGAAGACTTTGAGCAGACGCTCTCACTTGCCGAGACGGTCCGCTATGCTCAGGCCTATACCTTCATCTATTCCAAGCGCGCCGGTACCCCGGCCGCCGAGATTGACGATCCTACGCCGCATGAGGTTATTCTTGAGCGTTTCAACCGCCTGGTTAAGGTTATCGAGACCACGGCACACGAGTATAACCAGGGTGAGCTGCACACCGTTGTGCCGGCGCTCATTGAGGGAACGAGTAAAAAGAACGACGCGGTCCTGCTGGGCAAGAGTCCCAAGAATCAGACTGTGCATGCGCCTATCCCCTTGGGTTACAGCATCGATCAGCTTGTTGGCAAGATCGTTGATGTCGACGTTGATGTTGCCAAGACCTGGTATTTGTCCGGCTCCGTTGTGGGCGAGCCGCGCTAATGGTTGCTCCCGGGGCAGGTCTTTCCGCCGTTGCGATCGTCGGTCCGACGGCGGTTGGTAAGAGCGATGTTGCCGACTGTTTGGCAGCTCGTCTTTCGTCCGAAGTGCTGTCGTGCGATGCGATGCAAATCTATCGCGGCATGGATATCGGTACCGCAAAGATGGCGCCCGATGAGTGTACGGCGCCGCTGCGTCTCGTCGACATTGTAGAGCCGGGTGTGGCATATTCTGCTGCGCTTTATCAGGCTGACGCTCGCGCTCATGTTGAACGTCTCCTTGGTTCGGGTTGCCTGCCGGTTTTTTGCGGAGGTACGGGACTGTATCTCAAGGCCGCCCTCGATGAGATGGACTTTCCCTCGGGTGAACTTGAGGACGATCGCCGTGCGGGCTATCAGGAGCTTGCCGAGCGTATTGGCGAGGAAGAACTGCATGCCCTGCTTGCCGAGCGCGATCCAGAATCGGCTGCTGTTATTCATCCCCATAACGTGCGCCGTGTGATTCGTGCGCTCGAGATGCATGATAATGGTATCTCCTATGCACAGCAAAAAAGTCAGTTTAGTGTTCCGCGCGAGCATTATCATGCCCTATGGTTTGGTCTGACGCGTAATCGCGAGGTGCTCTACGAGCGCATTAATCTGCGCGTCGATCTGATGTTTGAGCAGGGTCTTGTCGATGAGGTCCGCGGTCTTATGGACCAGGGGCTGGGAGATGCCCTGACGTCGATGCAGGCAATTGGTTATAAAGAGATCATCGATGTTTTCAATGGCATGATGAGCATGGATGAGGCCCGCGAACTCATTAAGATGCGTTCGCGTCGTTATGCCAAGCGTCAGCTTTCGTGGTTTAAGCGCGATGACCGTATCGTGTGGTTTGATATGGATGAATGTACGATCGATGAGGTCGTTGAGGATATCCTGCATCGTATTGAGGCTGCCTAATGGCCCGTTTCCCCCTTGTTCCCACGGCACCCGAGCCCGAGCGTGCCATTTTAGTCGGTGTTGAGTGGCGCGACAATGCATGGCCGCTCAATCGCTCGCTCGATGAGCTGGAGCGCCTTGCCCACACGGCTGGTGCCCAGTGCGTGGCTCGCTTGTCTCAGCGTTTGGTAAAGCCGTATCCCAAATCGTTTATCGGTTCCGGTAAAGTAGAGGAGCTTTGCGGCCTGGTGCATCGCATGGATGCCGATGTCGTTATTTTTGATGACGACCTGACGCCCTCGCAGCAGTCCTATTTGGAGAAAGCCGTGGGCGAGCCGGTAAAGATTATCGATCGTACAGCACTGATTTTGGATATCTTTGGTCTGCATGCTCAGACGCGTGAGGGACGCCTACAGGTACAGCTGGCACAGCTTCAATATCTGTTGCCTCGTCTGCGCGGCATGTGGAGCCATCTTGCCAAGGAGCAGACGCGCGGCGGCATCGGCTCACGCTTTGGTCAGGGCGAAAGTCAGCTCGAGGTCGACCGTCGCCTCATTCGTAATAAGATCGCTGCACTTCGTCGTGAGCTCAGGCAGGTTGAACAGCGTCGCGACGTTCAATCCAAGAGTCGCATTGAGTCACCGGCATTTCGTGTCGCGCTAGCCGGTTATACCAATGCCGGTAAATCGACGTTGCTCAATCGCCTGACCGGCTCTACGGTACTTTCGCAGGACAAGCTGTTTGCTACGCTCGACCCGACGACGCGTTCGTATCGCTTGCCCGGCGGTCGCGGCATGACGATCACCGATACCGTCGGCTTTATTCAAAAGCTGCCGCATGGTCTGGTCGATGCCTTTAAATCGACGCTGTCCGAGGTGTTGGGTGCCGATCTAATTCTCAAAGTCGTAGATGCGTCTGACGAGGACTATAAGCGGCAGCTTGAGGCTGTCGACCGCGTGCTTGATGAGATCGGCGCCGGAGAGCGTTTGACGCTGACCGTATTCAATAAAATCGATCTTCTCGACAGCGTTGATCGATTGAGTTTCCGTCGTCGCTATCCCGAGGCCGTTCTGTTTTCGGCTCAAACGGGCGAGGGGCTCGACGATCTCGTCGATCGTATTGCTCGCGAGGCGGCCGCCACCGATGTGCTGATTTCCGCCGACATTCCCTATCGCGAAGGCGCCCTCATCACGCTGGTGCATGAGCAGGGGACCCTTTTGCATGAGGAATATCTTGAGGATGGCGTTCGTATTGTGGCGAAACTGCCGGCTCGTATTGCACCGCGGCTCGAACGTTATCGTACGGAATAAACGAGTTCTAGTACGCCTAGAATGACAGGCTGATGGAGCAGGTAGAACGGTAAGGCATGCCGACCAAGGACTGTGAGCGCCGGGATGGGATTCGCGTATGCCCATTCTGGCGCTTCGAGGCTTGATGCTTGTGCTGCCTGGGCAGCAAAAAAGCCGGTAAGGTACATAAAGACAAACGGAATGAGTGGATAGTAGTCTCCCGATACAAAACCCGGGCCCGGAAATCCTAGCCATGCCAGGTAGGGGAGTGGGTAGACCGCTTTTGGAATGCCCCAAGTTAGGGCAAAAAGAACAAGGCACGCCGCGATTCCACATGAACCCGGTAATTTTTGGAGTAGCGGACGGGTTAGTGCAACCACAGCGGTACACGTTGCCATGCAATAAATGATGCCAAAGTTCACTGAATCGTCGACCGATACGAGCGTTGTTGCGATCCAGACGACCAAAGCTGCGGCAGCGTACTTGGCCGCTCGTTTAGCATTGTTGCGTGAGAGCGTACACATCCAACCCGCGATAAACAAAAATACCCAGCTGATGCTGGCGCGCCAGATGTCTTGAAAGACAGTCTGGGTAAACCAGGGCATATCCCAGTCGTGCAGATACGCGAGATCGTAGCAAGCGTGAAAACCTGCCATTGAAATCATCGTAAACCCGCGGACGGTGTCAAAGATGGTGATGCGTTTCTGCATTACGAGAACCGGCGCATCAAACCGACGACTTTGCCCAGGATAACGGGATTCGTTGCATAGATAGGCTCCATGGTGTCATTCTCAGGCTGCAGGCGTACGCGTCCCTGCTCCTTGTAGAACGTCTTGACGGTCGCTGAACCATCAATCATGGCCACGACAATTTCGCCGTTCATGGCACTCTTTTGTTCACGGACGATGATGTAATCGCCATTGAAGATGCCGACATTGATCATTGAGCTCCCATGCACCTCAAGGATAAAGGACCCCTGATCAGTGGCGATTTCGGTCGGGATAGAAAAAGTGTCTTCGATATTCTGCTCGGCCAGAATGGGGATCCCAGCCGCGACGCGACCAACGAGCGGTAGCGAGACCGTCCCGCGAGGTGCGGAGGGCTCGTCAGATTTAGAAATAGAGACAGAGGAACCGTCTTCGTTAAAGAGTTCCAGGGCGCGCGGTTTGGTGGCATCGCGCTTGAGTAGCCCGCGCGCCTCCAGGGCAGAGAGATGAGCGTGCACGGTGCTGGGGGAGGAAAGGCCCACGGCAGAAGCCATCTCGCGCACGCTGGGCGGATAACCCTTCTCCTGCTGATATTCCTTGATGAAGTCGTAAATTTGCTGCTGGCGCTTGGTAATTTTGCGAGCCATCAGGGCATCCTCTCTACCCATGTCAAACAAATGTTCGAATTTTGCTTGACAGGAACAACTGTTCGAAGATAATAATAACCGAACATTCGTTCCCGCGCCAGACATTTTTGTCCGCGCGGCTTGATAAAACTGTTCTCAGCAAAACACGCGAGAGGAGAACATGATGAATGTAACGAATATGGTCCAGGGAAACCTCGCCCTTAAGCTCGAGACGCCTGCAGAACCCACTTTTACGGTTGTTCAGGGTGGCCGCTCCGGCTTTCAGCCTCTGACCGTGCAGCCTGCTCGCAATCAGCAGACTGTAGCCGCGCCTACCCGCGCCGCCCTGAAGGTTTCGACGATTGTCGCCGTTGCCGTTGCGCTTACGCTCTTCTTTGTCCTTGCTACGTCTGTCTTTAGTGCTCGTCACGCTGCGTATGCCGAGTCCGTTTCCAACGTTACCTACGAGACCATTCGCGTTCAGCATGGTGATTCTCTTTGGTCGCTTGCCGAGGAATATCCAATCGAAGGCCTTTCCACGCAAGAGACTTCCGACATGATCCGTAACGTCAATCATCTGGAGCATGGTTCGCTCGCCGCCGGTGCGCATCTTAAGGTTCCTGCTCGTTCGTAATCATTATCGCGCTGCGCATGGTACCCTTGTTATCGTTTAAGAGGAGGTACCATGCGCTGTCCCAAATGCGGCAAGGCACATACCCGCGTCGTTGATTCCCGTATGCAGGAGTCAAATAACACCATTAAGCGCCGTCGCGAATGTTGCTCGTGTAACTACCGCTTTACAACGTTCGAGCGATGTGAAGACCCAATTGAGGTCATTAAGTCGGACGGAACTAAGCAGCGGTTCGATCGCAATAAGCTGCTCGTCGGCTTGATGCGCGCCACCATCAAGCGTGATATCGACACTAAGAAGCTCAATGAGCTTATCGACGACATCGAGGTCGAGCTGCGCTCTCGCACGCTTACGGCCGTCACGTCGCATGAGTTGGGTGATATGGTGCTCAAACGCTTGGCCAAGATCGACAAGGTGGCGTACATCCGCTTTGCCTCGGTCTACCGTGATTTCAAAGACGTCGATGAGTTTCTGCAAGAGCTCGACAAGTTAAGGTGATTCCATGTCCAACATTACCGTCAACATAAAGCGTCTCGACCCCACCGTCGAGCTTCCCAAATACGCCCATCCCACCGATGCCGGCTTGGATTTGCGCTCCAACGAGGACTGCGTCCTGAAGCCCTTCGAACGCCGTCTGGTCTCTACTGGGCTGGCTATCGCCCTGCCCGATGGCTACGCCGGCTTCGTACAGCCCCGCAGCGGCTTGGCCATCAAGCAGGGCCTGTCTATAGTTAACACGCCGGGCCTCATCGACGCCCACTACCGAGGAGAACTCAAGGTTATCCTCATCAACCTGGATCCCACCAACGACATCCAAATCAACAAAGGCGACCGCATAGCCCAACTCGTCATCCAAGAAGTCCCCACGGTCAACCTCATAGAAGCAGAAGAACTAGACAAAACCGACCGAGGAGCCGGCGGTTTCGGTTCTAGCGGCGTCGCTTAGTCGTTTACGTACTGTCCGCTGACCGGCCCGACCCGCCTATATATCATCCCATGCTCAAACATTCTCGCTTCGCTGCGAAACTGCGCGTGGGACGATATATAGGCGGGCCGGGCCGGTCAACTACGTTTACGCACTACCAGCTGCGCCGGATCCCCAAATTTGAAGCTGCAAAGGCGAACCAAAGTAACTAATTGCAGTAAGCAGATGCGGCAAAGGGACTGTTCCTTTGCCGCATCTGCTTATCAGAAAGATTGATTGTTGTTTTCAAGCGAGTAGCCGCTCGCCCGCTTCTCACACATATCGTTCCACGCGCAGTTTCGCAGCGAGCGAAGCGAAGCGAGAATGTTTGAGCATGGAATGATATGTGTGAGAAGCGGGCGAGAGGGATACGAGCGCCCCGCGAGAATGTTTGAGCATGGAATGATATAAGGGCGGCTCCCGCCGAGCAGCGGACGCTAAGACGCTAGCGGATATGCGCAGGTTTTTCGCCCCAGTAGAAGCGGCAGAAGGCTCTTTTGCGCTTTTGGGGCTTGCCTACGAGCTCCATGGTGGCGATGGCTATGTCTTCGGCTGCGTGGGGGCGGCGTAGTACTTCGCCGTTGATGAGTAGGGCTTTGAGTGATTCGGGATGGTCGTGCAGGTGGCGCAGGGTTACGATGAGTTCTCGTGCGGTGGTGACATGCATGCTGGCGCCCATGCCGGTGAGCATCGTGGTGTTGGCCTTTTCCTGGCCATAGGACTTGCCCAGCAGGATCATCGGCAGATGAGCGCACAGGCACTCGGTGACGGTGAGCCCGCCCGACTTGAGGATTGCCAGGTCGCAGCCGTGCATGAGGGCAGCCATGTCGTCCACGTAGTCCAGAACCGTGACGTTTTCGAGCTTCATAGCGTCGAAGAGCTTCTTGAGTCGGGCGGCGTATTCCTCATCCTTGCCCGGCAAAAAGACAAAATGCATGTCCTCAAAGCTGCGTAGGAAGGGGAGGGTCTGGTCCATCGCCGCGCGAAAGCGGACGTACGGTTGAGGTAAACTGGCGCCGGCCATAACCAGCACGACGGTCTTGTCGGTGGGGAGGTTGAACTTGGCTAGCTCTTCCTCGCGATCGTAATCCGTGTCGAATCCGGTGCGAATAGGAATGCCGGTAATGCGAATCTTTGCCTCGGGCACCTTGCGCGGACGCAGCGTTTCGGACATAAATTCGTTGGCAACACAGAATAGATCGGTGTCCTTGTGGGGCCACCAGCCCTCGACTTCGTAGTCGGTCGGTACGCAGATGACCGGATAATCGATACCCGTAATTACGCGGGCACCCACGGCAACATTGGCTGCTGTGATGTGCGTTGCGACCACGGCTATGGGCCTGCGGCTACGAATATATTCGTTGAAGGCGGGGAACATGATTCGTGACCATGCCGTGCCGCCACCCCAGAGAAGATGTCCCGTAAGTGTATATCTCCAGGTCAGGTCGTAAATGGGGCGTGTGGCTCCCGTAAACGAAGCCGCGGTCTTATTGCCGTCGAATTTAATACGTCCAAAATCAAGGATATCGAGCACTTCAATCTCAACATCCTCGGGGATGCCATTGGTGCCGCGGATGAGGTCGAATGCCTGCGCAATCGCATTTGCGGCGGCCTTATGGCCTGAGCCGACCGAGGCGTGCACGATGGTCACGAGAGGTTTTTGCTGAGCCAAGAGCGCTGTTTGCTCCGATTGGGGAGTGCTGTGTGTGAGCAGGGGAGCGTCGTCGCTCGTCTGCGTTTGATCCATCGATAACTCCCCTTCGACGTTGTGACACGGATTTATCATTGTAGTGCATGAGTGTCATGTTCACGTAAATTTGGGTATGAGCGCAAAGAACGTCAATGTTTCGACGAGAGGATATTCCATGATTACCGATCAGCCGATCGATGTTGCGATTATCGGTGGCGGCCCCGCGGGCTATGCTGCCGCCATTTACGCTGCGCGTGCCAACCTGACGACGACCGTGATTGAGCAGGGCATGTCGGGAGGGCAGATCGCCACAACCAATGAGATCGAGAACTATCCGGGCATTCCGCTCTTGAGTGGCGCCGAACTCGGCGAGCGTTTTCAGCAGCATGCAGAGGGCCTGGGAGCACAGGTTGCATGGAGCATGGTTACGGGTATCGATTACGATGCCGATGCAGCGCTGTTTACGGTGCATCACGATACGGGCGATACGCTGGCCTCGAGTGTTATCGCTTGCATGGGTGCCACGCCGCGACCGGCAGGTTTCGCTGGCGAGGATACGTATCGCGGTCGTGGCGTTTCATATTGCGCAACATGTGACGGCATGTTCTTCCGCGGCAAACAGGTCTTTGTAATCGGTGGTGGCAATTCGGCATGCGAAGAAGCTCTGTTCCTGTCAGACATTGCCAACAGCGTGACCATCGTGCTGCGCCGCGACCAGTTTCGTGCGCCTGATGGTGTTGTTCAGAGAGTACTCGAAAAGGACAATATTACAGTTAGGTACCAAACTAGTATTGTGGAGCTCTCGGGCGAAGCCATGCCAACGACGATCACCTTTAAGGACAATGCATCCGGTAAGACTCATACCGAGTCATTTGAACTTGGCTCGTTTGGCATCTTTGTCTTTACGGGGATGCAGCCACATACCGAGCTTATTGAGCATCTAGTCGATCTGGCTCCTGACGGCGGCATTGTCACCGACGATTCGATGGCCACCCGTACACCCGGCTTATTCGCAGCCGGCGATATCCGTTCCAAGCGTTTACGCCAGGTTGTGACCGCCGTTTCTGACGGAGCCATAGCAGCAACGAGCGCATACGCGTTTCTCCGTGGATAAGTACGATAATATATCTTATGTAAAGTTGTTATCAATTTACTAAATGGCGGGACAGATGCATCAGTGCACTGTCCCGCCAATTTTCTTGGCGGCTATGTGGTATGCAAAACTGGGAAATCTAGAATACAATATTGAAAAGGAACGGAGGACCTTTATGAACCACGTTAACCACGTAATTCCGATGTCCGATTCGTCTGTCAGCATTAAGCCTGAGGATATTCAGCCCACGGTGCTGCCCGATGCATTTATTCAGTCCGATATCGTGCGCAAACTCAATACGTTGAGTCTGCCGCGCTATGAGCAGTTGCCCAATGTGACGCTCTACCGCGACCAGGTTATTGAGTATGTTGCGCTGTGGATGGATCCGCTGTCCATTTGCGTTGAGCAGCCTGTCATTACGCCATCGATGATCAATAACTATGTGAAGGTCGGCCTGGTGCCCGCTCCGGTCAAAAAGCAATATGGCCGCGAGCAGATTGCCTGCCTGATCGCTATCTGCATTTTTAAGCAGGTGCTACCTATTGCTGCGGTGCAGGCACTCTTTAACATTCAGCGTTTGAGCTACGATGCCCCGACGGCATTCGATTATGTGGTCGATCAACTTGAGGCATCGATTCGTGCGGCGTTTTCCGTCGAGCAGACTCCCGTGCCCGATAGCGCACACCAGGTTACGCGCGAATCGCTGCTCGTACGCAGTGCGGTATCGTCCTTCGTTTCGAAGGCGTACCTGATGAGCTATCTCAAGTTCAACGGGTTTAATAGCTAGCCCACGTATAAAACGGGCGGGACAAAGAGCCATCTGTCACTTTGTCCCGCCCGTATTTTTGTTTGGTTGGACTTTATTTGCCCGAAGCTACGCCCATGCCGTAGCCGATGATGAGGCCGTGCATCTCGGCGTAATAGGAATCCAGGCCGTTGCAGGGCATGATAATGGTCTTGGAGCAGGGCCAGCGCTCCACAATGCGGCTGGCGAGTGCTTGGGCGCCTGCCTCATTCTCGACATGGTCGATGACGACCTCGCCGCCCGTAAAACCCTCGGCTTCCATGGTGTCGATGATCTTGTTGAACATCTTCTTTTCGCCACGCGTGTGTCCGACGAGTTCGATTTCACCGGCCTCACTCGCCGTGCCCAAAATGCGAATATTGAGCTTGTTGGCAATGACGCCGGCTGCCTTAGGGATACGTCCGGCCTTGGCGAGGTTTTCGTAATTGCACAAGCTGAAGAGGATTTTGCTGTTCTGCTCAAGGCTATCGAAGTATGCGCAAGCATCCTCGAATGAGACATCCGGATTGCTTGCGAGATAACGGTCGAACAGCAGGAAGATCAGGTCAATTTTGCCGCCAGCTGCGCGTGAATTGACAAGATGAATATTGCGGTCCGGTTCCTCGGCAAGAACCATATCGCGAGCCGTGGCTGCCGCGTTGTAGCTGCCCGACACGCCCTCAGAGATCGGCATGCAGATGGTATTGTCTGCCAATTTGAAGAGCTCGGCCCACTCCCCTACGCTGGGACAAGCGCTCGAAGAGGCGTTCGTCTCCGCCTGAACAGCGCAATTGAGCTCATGAACGTCGAGCGAAAGGTCATCGACGAATTCACGCTCCCCCACTCGAATTTTGAGGGGCGCAAATGCAAAGGTGGTATGGGGTGCGGTCGGTTGCCAATCGCGGAGGTTGCAGCTTGAATCTGAGATAAGTGCCCAGTTCATAGAGGGTCCTTTCTAATCGTTCCCATACAATTATAGCCTTACTGCTGAACGATTGGGCCGCTATCTAGTATTCAAAACTAGATAGCGGCCTGCACTAAAGGCAAAAGAATGGACCCCATGACTCAAAGCCACGAGGTCCATATCCGTTTGCTTTATCTGAATACTTAGTAGCGTACGAAGATATAGTTGTTGTTCATGCCGGCGGCAACGGAGCTGATGATAACACCCGTGTTGTAGTCGGAAGCATGAATCATCTGACCGCCACCGATGTAAATGCCGGTGTGGTACGAGTTGACCACAACGTCACCGGGCTGCGGATCGGACACACGCGTCCAGCCCATAAAGGTGCCCGTGGTGCCCAGGCGACAATAGCGACCAGTGAGGCAGTAGCTAACAAAACCAGAGCAGTCGAAGCTGTTCGGGCCAATTCCGCCCCAGGAATAAGCACAACCAAGCTTACTGTATGCACGCGAGACAACAGAACCGCCATCGACGGACTGGCTCGGAACGGAAGGCGCCGGAGCCGGAGCCGGAGCGGGCGTCGGGGGCTGCGGCGTCGGAGCAGGTGCCGGCGTAGGAGCCGGAGTGTTGCCGCCCTGGTTGCTGTTATTGCTGGTCTGGCCACCGTTGTTGGTGTTCTCGGTCGTACCGGCAGTCTCGTTGCTCACCGTGGCCTTCTCGGCGGTACTGGCGTTGATGCCGGCCTGCAGCGCGGCGTTGGCCTCGGCCTCGGCGGCAAGCTCAGCCTGCAGCTGAGAATCCAGAGAGTTTACGACGTTCTGGGCTTCAGCCTGCTGGGCGTTAAGTTCGTCGACCTTCTTTTGCGTGGTGGCGACGTTCTTCTCCTGCTCGGCCTGCTTATCGGTGAGCTGCTGCTTAAGCTCCTTGACCTCTTGAATGGTCTGAGCCTGCTTATCGGAAACTTTGCCGTAGTAGAACAGACGGTTGAGCATATCGCTCAGGTCATCGACGCCGGTCAGAACCTGAAGCAGGCTCAGACCGCCGGTTTTGTACTCGCCGGCGACATAGGTCGAGAGCTTGGCCTGACCATCGGCGATCTCCTGCTGCTTTTGTGTGATCTCGCCAGCAGTCTGGTCGAGCGCCTGCGTCTGCGTGGCGAGCTCATCGTAAATCTGCTGGGTTTGGGTACCGATCTGCTCGAGCTTCGTACGAGCAGCGGCAAGGTCGGATGCGGTATCGGCGTAGGCAGGAGCCGCGAGGCCCAAGCCCAAAACACAAGCGAGGGTTGCCGTAGCAGCGCAGCGTGCCATGTTTTTGTGCGTGTTTGCTGTGCGCATGTAGCTTCCTTTCCAGTAACTAAGGGTAACGGCTAGTTCACCGTCACCAGGCTAAAGAGCTCCACATCGCCATCAGACGGCGTGAGCTTCTCGCGCGGGTTGAGAAACGCAAGCTCAAGGATACAACCGTAACCGACAAGCTTTGCGCCCATATCTCGCACCAGTTTACCTGTTGCCTCGACGGTTCCGCCCGTCGCGACCAAGTCGTCCAGAATCAACACGGTATCTTTAGAGCTGATAGCGTCGGCATGGATCTCAATGGAATCCGTTCCGTATTCGAGCTCATAGCTCTGGCTCACGGTCTCGCGCGGCAGTTTACCCGGTTTACGTGCGGGAACAAAGCCGGCGCCAAGGGCTACAGCCACCGGTACGCCAACCATAAAGCCACGGGCCTCGGGGCCAACGACCTTGGTGATTCCCATGCCGGCAAAGTGCTCGGCGAGGGCATCCACCATGGCCTTCAGTGCCTCGGGATTGCCAAAGAGCGGCGTGATGTCTTTAAAGATGACTCCGGGCTCGGGATAGTCGGGGATGTCGACGATTTGAGATTCGAAGTCGTACATTGCATGACCTTTCAATGGGTTGCCGGATAAGCGGTAGCTGTTATTTGCCCGCGGTGACAGTGTCGGATTGCGAGGGGGCGACGACCTTGAGCGGCTTTACGAGAGAATCCTCGTGTGAAGCCGGCGCGGCAGCTTCTTCGTTTTTGGCCTTGGTGGACTCGGAGCGAGCGATTTCCTCATCGAGTGCATCGATGTCGGCATCCTCGACCACAGCGTTGAGCGACTCAAAAACGCGGTTCTTGAGCAACGCGGTGTGCACGCCTTCCGTCAGGTCGTGAAGCTTCTTAAACGCACGCTCGAGCTTGGCGTCGCGCTCGTCATCGGAGGTATCCATGCCGAGCATGCTTACGAGCACTTGCTCAAACATCGAGGATTCGCGGTTGGCGGAAGACACGTACTGACGCAGGTTGCGCGGCTCGATATGGAAGCGTGACAGCTCGGAGCAGTAGCGGATAATCGGAAAATCGCGACCATCGACGAGCTCACGGTTCTGCGGACTCTTGATGATGCGAATGAGGTCGTTCTCGGCGAGCGAGCGGATAAACGAGATCTCGACGCCCAGCATATCGGGAATGGTCTCGATGGGATGCAGCTTTTGTTTGGTCTCCTTGGGCTCTGTCTTAAGCGGAACATCGGACAGTAAGCCCACCTCGTAGGCGAGCGTTGACAGGTCCGTGGCGTTTTCCAAGCGCTGCTTAATCACGTTGAGCGGCATATAGCGGGTCTTCTGCAGGTGCAGGATGACCTCCAAGCGGTCAACGTCCTCCTTGGAGTACTGACGGTATCCCTTAGGCGTACGATGAGGGGTAATGAGCCCCTCATCTTCTAGAAATCTAATTTTTGAGTTCGAAAGATCGGGGTATGCGCCTCGAAGTAGGTTGACGACTTGGCCGATACTCAGATAGTTGCGTTCGGCCATGCCCTACTCACCGGTTTCGATGCGCTCCGGCGTGCTCTCGTGGTAGATGAGCGTAAACGTACCGATCTGAACGGAAGAGCCGTCGTGCAGCGGAGCCGCGTTGACAATGGCACCGTCGACCCAGGTGCCATTGAGCGAGCCCAGATCCTCAATACGGGCGCCCAGGCCCTCACGAATAATGCGTGCGTGGCTGCGCGAGACAGTCATGTCGTTGAGGAAGATGCCATTCGCGGGATCGCGGCCGATGGTGGTCACGTCGTCCTCGAGTTCAAAGGCGGCACCAGTCTGCGGACCCTTGACGATGGACAGAACGGGGGCGGTGATGCGCACGTTGGCCATGAGGTCGGGAACGGTGACGTCGCTTGAAGGCACGCGGAATACGCAGGTAGCGTCAGCAGTCTTATCATTCTGAGGCATATTGTTAACCATGTTGTCCATGACAACCCCTAACTTATCGCGGACGTGCCGCAAATAATGAACCGTACGTAATCATACCCCAACGAATCAGTCTTCGATTTCGGGGTTAAGAAAGTCGATGTCCTCGTCCTCGGGATGCGCGAGAGCCTGTTTAATGGCCACACTGCCCTTAATGGAGTAGATGACAGCGGTGAGCATGGAGAAGATCACACCACCATACACAAAGAAGATGCCGAGGGGCACCGAGCTTCCGTTGAGGCCCGGGAAGGCCGTGAGGGTTGAAGGTAAAAGGCGCAGGCCGTCAACAACGGGGAACCCGAGCAGCATGAGCGAGAAGCCGGTCATGAGCAGCGCGGTGGCAATCTTTCCGGGAAAGACGACATCGATGGGGCGACGGTGATAATGACGCACGATAAGCGTGCCAATGCCCAGATAGATGTCGCGGCCTATAATGAGCACGCAGACCCAGATGGGCAGCTCTCCGCGGACTACCAGTCCAAGTACGCCGGTGAACAGCAGCGCACGGTCGCAGATGGGATCCATGACCTTGCCGAGCCACGAGACCGTCTTAGTCATGCGGGCGATCTGGCCGTCCATCCAGTCGGTGGAGGCGGCAACGGCGTAGATAACGATGGCGATGACGCGGTTGTTATCCGTCACAAACAGGTACAGAAATACCAGGGTGAGGATCAGGCGCGTAAAGGTGATGAAATTGGAGATCGTAAAGATCTTATTCGACGGGTAATCGGAAGTGCCGATAAGCTCCTTTTTGATCTTCTTTTTGATGCCCACAGGACTCCCCCGCTGGTTAACGATAAAACTTTCGATACTATACCCGTTCTGGCGATGTCTATCCAGCGTAAGCATAGAGAGTCCAGACATGAGGAAGGCGCTGTCGCAACGTGAATGTACCGTTTTTGTGTATGTCAGCCTCCAAACATGTCGAAAAATATCGTTTTTGGAGGCTGGCGTACAAGTTTTTGTTGAGCGAAAGTATCGATCAAGAAAGCCGCTGATTCTTCGCTGCTTACCACGTTGGTTCTTGATAAAAAAGGTCAGGCACTAGGTGCCTGACCTGCAAACTTCTGGTCGGGACGACTGGATTCGAACCAGCGACCCCTTGACCCCCAGTCAAGTGCGCTACCAAGCTGCGCCACGTCCCGAAGCTTTTGTTTGTTGCTCTGCTCTCGCTCGCAACAGGGAGTATATTAACCCGAAACTTTAGACTAGTGCAAGAACTTTTTTACAAATTTTGAAGCAAGACCAAAATTGTATCTGCGAGCTGGGGTTTTGTTAGCACGGGAAGTTCTTGCGTGCCCGTTGTGCTCACAATCCAGGCCTTGTTCGTGTCGGTTCCAAAGCCCGAATCGGCGCGCGAGACATCGTTGGCGACAATTGCATCGCAACCCTTGCGGACCAATTTGCGCTCGGCGTACTCGACAACGTTATCGGTCTCGGCCGCAAAGCCGATCACGCACCGCTCTCCCTTTTGGCGCGAGAGTTCGGCCAAGATATCGACCGTCTCGACCAGTTCGATTCGATCCAGGCGCTCGTTGGCCTTTTTGAGCTTATGGTCGGCAGGGGCCGCGGGGGTGTAGTCGGCAACGGCGGCCGCACAAATTGCCGCATCGGCCGTTTGAAAGGCGTTCAGGGCAGCTTGGAGCATCTCTGCGGCGGTCTGCACGCGCACGCAGTCCACGCCGTGGGGCACATCGAGCGATGTCGGTCCCAACACGAGCGTGACCGCAGCACCGCGGCGAGCAGCCTCCCCTGCCAGGGCGATACCCATCTTGCCCGAAGAGCGGTTGCCAATGAAGCGCACGGGGTCGATCGGCTCGTGCGTGGGGCCGGCGGTAATCACGATGCGCTTACCTGCCAGATCCTGAGGCGCGGGGTTGAGCACCTCACAGACAGCCTCGACGATGTCCTCGGGCTCGCTCATGCGGCCCGTGTCTACGTCGCCGCAGGCAAGGTAGCCGCTGCCCGGACCCACCACGTGCACGCCGCGGTCGCGCAGCGTGGCCATATTGGCCTGTGTAGCCGGTGCCTTCCACATGCCGTTGTTCATGGCCGGCGCGATCACGACGGGTCGCGGCGTTGCCAGCAGCGTGGTGGAGATGAGGTCGTCGGCGATGCCGTTGGCCATCTTGGCGATGATATTGGCCGTCGCGGGCGCCACGACCACCAGATCGGGCTCCTGCGCCAGCGAAATGTGGTGGATGGGGTCGGAGGGATCGTCGAATAGGCCCACGGCAACGGGCTCATTGGTAAGCGCGCGGAAGGTGAGCGGGCCCACGAACTCCGTGGCATGCTCGCTCATAACGACCTTGACGCGTGCGCCGCGCTTTTGCAGCAGACGCACGATATTGCACGACTTATAGGCGGCGATCCCGCCGGTAATGCCCAGCAGGATCGTTTTTCCCTCAAGTTGCATTGAATTGTTGGGTGCAGATGTCATCGCTAGGCTTCCTTGCTCGGGAGTACCAGGAGGCGGTGGCAGTATGGGCAGTGCGTAATTGACCTACCGTCATGGTTGAGGTCGCTCATGGACGATGCCTGCAGCGCGGTGTGGCAGACCGTGGGGATGTTGCCCTGGATGGTCTCGACGGCCAGCCCGCGGAACTGCTTGAGCAGGCGCTCGTAGTCGGTGAGCACGTCGGCCGGTAGCGTAGCGGCAAGCGCGGTGCGCTCCTTCGTGGCGGCGTCGATCTGAGCCTGCAGGTCGGCAGCCTTGGCGCGGGCGGCCTTGGTATCGGCCTTCACGCCCTCCTCGAACTTGGCGATGATCGCCTGCGCGCGGACCTCGCGGTCGAGCGCCTCCTTATGGGCGACAACGACGTCCTTGCGGGTGTGCTCGATCTTGTCCAGACGCTTGGCCAGGGTGGCGAGCTCATTCTCCAGGTCCTGAACCTCGCGGTAGTCGGAGCCGTCGACGTGACGCTTCTTGGCGGCCTCGATGGCGTTGTTGGTCTGAATCTCGGTGGTGTTGAGGTCGTCGATCTCAATGTCCAGGTCTTTGCGCTGGGCGTAGAGCTTGGTCATCTCGGCCTTGAGCTTCACATAGGTCTTGCGCTTGGAAGCGAGCTCCTTGAGCTCCGGCATATTGGAAAGTTCGCTCTTGCTGCGGGCGAGCTCCAAATCGATCTGTTGCAGCTTGAGTAGCGTAGCGCCGGCGCTCATAAGTTCTCTCCTTTTGTCACAGTCCACCATTGGCAAGGGTTCAGTATTTTAATCGCATGACGGGGGTCGACCCCGGCGCCAACTGCAGAGTTCATCAATATATCAACGAACGGCTCCTCGGAGCGGTCGTGGCCGAGCAGTATTACCGGCAGTCCGCGTAAGGCAAGGTCTTGCGCCACGTGGTAGCCCGCCTCGCCCGTCAGGACAACATCTGCGCCTGCGACGATGGCGAGCTCTCCAAAGTCGCCCAGGGAGCCGCCCAAAATGGCGACGGTTCGACACGGGCTATCGGCCTCGCCCCACACGCGTGGGTCGCTGCCAAACACCGTGGCGGCGCGAGTGGCAAGGTCGCGCAGGCTGCAGGGTTCGTTGAGCGTTGCAAGCGCGCCCAGGCCAGTCGCTTCGGGGTCGTCTACGTGCTCCAGCGAGCTTGCGGGCACGGCGTCTAACAGCGTACTTAGGCAGGCGCGCGCCTCGTGCGAGCGGTCCAGGTTGGTGTGGAGCGAGATAATGCTCACCCCGCAGCGGGCAGCCTCGTAGAGGGCTGCGCTGCACTGGGAGCGCGTCGCGCTGGGCGGGCAAAACGCCTCGGGCGCCTTGATGTAGATGGGATGGTGCGTCAGTAACACGTTGGCGCCGGCTTCCAAGGCGCGATGCACGTTTTCCCTGGTTGCGTCAAGCGCGCAAGCAACGCCGCGGATCTCGTCGTCGGGGTTGCCAACGGATAAGCCTACGTGGTCCCAGGGTTCGGCATCAGTCTTGGGATAGCGTGTAAGCAGCGCGCGCTCAAGCTCGGCGACGATCATGCGGCACCTACGATCGAGAGGAGCGTCTGGGCAAAGTCGTCCAGGTCAGCCGGGTTCACGCGGTCATCGAAGGAGATGCGCAGTGCGCCCAGCGCCTGCTCGCGACCAATGCCCATGGCGCTGAGCACGTGGCTCGGGTCCATGCTGCCGCTCGAGCAAGCCGATCCGGCCGAAACCTCAAAGCCGGCGGCATCGAGCTTGACGATGAGCTCCTCGGAGTCCATGCCGTCGACGTAGATCGAAACCATACCCGGCAGGCGGTCGGCATGCGCATAGTCGCCCATCGTGGCGTGAATGCGAGGATGGGCCGCAAGCGTAGCGTAGAGCTTATCGGATAAGGCCTGCAGCGTTGTGCGCTCCTGGGCAACATTCGGCAACAGCGCGGAAGCGGCAGCGGCAAAAGCCAACTGCGTGCGCAGGTCCTGCGTTCCGGCACGACGGCCGGCCTCCTGTCCGCCGCCAAAGATGCGCGGGCGCAGCGGCGTGCGGCTCTTAAGGTAAAGCGCGCCAGATGCCACGGGGCCGCCAATCTTGTGCGCCGCAACGGTCATAGCGTCAACTCCCAGCTCGGTGACATCGAGCGGAATATGCAAGTAGCCCTGGATGGCATCGGTATGAAACAAGGCGCCGGCAGCATGTGCGGCGGCGGCAAGCTCGCGGATGGGCTGCACCACGCCGGTTTCGTTGTTGGCGACCATAACGCTCACGAGCGCCACGTCGTCGCCTAGCAGTTCGACAAGCGCGGCGGGCTCAATGTAGCCCGCACGGCAGGGCTGCACCAGGTCGACGGAAAAGCCGTCGGCGCGCAGCAGCGGCAGGTTGTCCAGAATCGAATCGTGCTCGATGGCCGAAACGATGACACGGTCGCGCTTGCGATCGCGCTGACGAGCGCCCTCGGCAAGTCCGAGGAGCGCCAGCTGGTTTGCCTCGGTGCCGCCGTTGGTCAAAATGATCTCGGACGGGCGGACGCGCGCGCCAAAGCTGCGGGCAATCTCGCGACGTGCCACTTCTAGGCGCGCAGCGGCCTTGCGCCCAAGCGAATGCAGCGAGTTGGGGTTGACGCCGGCAAGCTCGCTGTCGTCGTACTCGCGCTGCGCAAGGAGCGCCTCGGCGCGCATGGGCGTCGAGGCGGCATAGTCAAGATTCACGGGTATGCGGTTTTGACCTGCGGTCATAAGGGATTATGCCTCCTGTGCGGCCTCGTTGCCCAACTTCTGCAGCAGCGCAACCTCGGCAGCGGGATCTTCGGACTTAAATACGGCGGAGCCGGCTACGAGCACGTTGGCGCCGGCCTTGACGACCTCGGCGATGTTTTTGGAAGAGATGCCGCCATCGACCTCGATCAGGGGCGACACGCTGTGGCGCTCACACATGGCCTTGAGTTCGTGGAGCTTGGCGATGGTGCCCGGGATAAAGCTCTGGCCGCCAAAGCCAGGGTTCACGCTCATCAGCAGCACCATGTCGACGACGTCGATGATGCTCTCGAGTACGCAGACGGGCGTGGCGGGGTTGAGCACCACGCCGGCCTTGACGCCGCGCTGCTGCAGGTGCGTGAGCGTGCGGTGCAGGTGCGTGGAGGCCTCGTAGTGCACGGTGATCATGTCGGCACCGGCGTCGGCGTACCAATCGACCGTCTCGTCGGGGTTCGACACCATGAGGTGCGCATCGACCGGCACGTTGGTAGAACGCTTGACAGCTTTGAGGATGTCAACGCCAAAGGTGAGGTTGCCGGTAAAGTGACCGTCCATAACGTCAAAGTGCACGTAGTCGGCACCGGCGATCTTGTCGAGCTCGCCCTTCAGGTTGGCCATGTCGGCCGAGAGGACGGATGGAGCGATTTTGATGGAACCCATGGTAGAAGCCTTTCTGCGCTAGTCGGTGAGTCCGTAGAACTCTTGAGAGGGGACGCGATCGGTAAGAATTTCGAGCGCCCTATCCAAGGTAACACCGTTGTAGAGCGTTTGCTCCACGGCAAAGGTAAGCGGAATGTCTACGCCCAGTGAACGGGCAAGTTCGCTGACGCTGCGGGCCGCGACGGCGCCCTCAACCACCATATGCGTACGCTCCTGATACTCGTCGAGTGACACGCCGTGGGCAAACTCGTAGCCAAAGGTGCGGTTGCGCGAATGCTCCGAGGTGCAGGTGGCGATGAGGTCGCCCATGCCGGCGAGCCCCATGCAGGTTATGGCCTGACCGCCGCGGGCGTGCACTAGACGGCTGATCTCGGCCAGGCCGCGCGTCATGATAAGGGCGAGCGTATTGTCGCCCGCACCGGTGCCGGCGGAGATGCCGCACACGATGGCGATGACATTTTTCATAGCGCCGCAGACCTCTACACCGGTCATGTCTTGCGACAGATAGATTCGGAAGGCAGTGGACAGGAGCAGGTCCTTAAAGGTCTCCCCCACCTGCTGGTCCTCGCTGGCGATGACGGCGGCCGAAAGCCCGCCGCGGCAGATTTCCTCAGCATGGTTGGGGCCCGAAAGCGCCGCGACACGCGCCTCGTTGTCGATCTCGCTGGCGATGACCTCGCTCATGAGTAGGCCAGACTCGGGCTCAATGCCCTTGGTGAGGCACAGAACCGGGGTATCGGCGGCGATAAAGGGCGCGGCCTGGTGGCACACGCTGCGAAGGTGCGTCGAAGGAACGGCAAAGATGATGGCCTCGGCGCCGTCGAGCGCCTGCGCCAGCTCCGTCGTGGCGACAACGTTTTTGGGCAGCTCGTAGCCCACCAGATACCGGGGGTTGCGGTGCTCGCCATTGATGCCGGCGGCCGTCTGCTCGCTGTGGGCCCACATGGTCACGCGCTCGGCTCGCGCGGCAGCAAGGCCGGCGACGGCGGTCCCCCAGGAGCCGGAGCCAATCAGCGCAACATTCATGACTCTCTCCTACTTATCGTCGGGCTCGGTGACGCGCTTGGTAAACGAGAGCTTGGACTCCTTACCGGCCATGAGCTTTTGGATATTCGAGCGATGGGCCCACACTACGGTGATGCCGATCATCGCCATGCAAAACTTGAGGCCCAGGCTGCTGTACGGAAAGACCGCGCAGGCAGCGATGGGAAGTCCGATGGCAGCGGCGAGCGAGCCCACCGACACATACTTGGTGATGGCGACGGCCACGATAAACATGCCTAGCAGCGACAGGCCAATGGGCCAGTACCAGGCGAGGATGACGCCCAGACCAACTGCGATACCCTTGCCGCCATGGAAGTTGAGGTAGGGCGAGAAGATATGGCCCCACACGGCTGCCAGGCAAATGACGCCGAGCATCCAGTCGCCGGGGGCTCCAGGCGCCATGATGTTCGGCGGAAAACCATAGCCCAGATCGGCGATGAGCGGACGGGCGATAAGGACGCAGATGGCGCCCTTAAGGCAGTCGAGCAGCAGCGTGAGTGCGGCCACCTTGGGGCCGGCCACGCGCAGCGCGTTGGTGGTGCCGATGTTGCCGGAGCCCGCCTTGCGAATGTCCGTGTGGCTGAACACACGGCCCAAGATCAGGCCAAACGGAATCGCCCCGATAAAGAACGAGACCACGACGCAGATGGCGGTCAGCAGAATCGGATTATGCATCCTTCTGTTCCTTCTTCCTAAAGAAGAGTCGAATGGGCGTGCCGGCAAAGTCGAAGGTCGAGCGCATGCGGTTCTCTACATAGCGCTGGTAGGTGTCGTTGACCAGGTCGCTGTGGTTGACGAAAAACGTGAACGTCGGCGGGTTGACGCCCGTCTGGGTCACGTAGTGCATACGCAGGCGGCGCTTGCCGTCCACCACGGTATGGCCGAACTCGCGCAGGTCGGTGAGGAACGTGTTGAGGCGCGAGGTGCTGATCT
Source organism: Collinsella sp. AM10-26 (assembly GCF_003472525.1). Lineage (NCBI taxonomy): Bacteria > Bacillati > Actinomycetota > Coriobacteriia > Coriobacteriales > Coriobacteriaceae > Collinsella > Collinsella sp. AM10-26. Next base: position 16,361 of record NZ_QRMC01000006.1, on the reverse strand, counting down.
TCTGCGAGCGTGTCTTTTCGGCTGCGTCGACCATTGCCCAGATCTTTTCCACGCTGCGGCCGGTCAGGGCAGAGATGCGCAGGTACTGGGCCCAGGGAGCCATGACGCCTAGACGGCGGTCGACGGTCTCCATGCAGGCCTCGCGCTTGCGGTCGTCGTCGAGCAGGTCCCACTTGTTGAGCAGCACCACGATGGCGCAGCCGCGTTCGATGGCCAAGCCCATGACCTTCTGGTCCTGCTCGGTGACGCCCACGGAGGCGTCGACGACGAGCAGCGCCACGTCGGCGCGGTCGATGGCGCGCAGGCCACGGACCATGGAGTAGTACTCGATGTTTTCGTACACGGTGCTCTTCTTACGGATGCCCGCGGTATCGACCATGCGGTAGTGCCTGCCGTTGCGCTCGACGACCGTGTCGATGGCGTCGCGCGTGGTGCCGGCGATGTTCGAGACGATGGAGCGGTCGGCACCCAGGATACGGTTGAACAGCGAGGACTTACCGGCGTTGGGGCGGCCGATGATGGCCACGTTCAGCGCATCGGGGAACTCGTCGGCGACCTCGTCCTCTTCTTCCGGAAGCAGGGCCACGATATCGTCGAGCAGGTCGCCCGTGCCATGGCCATGCAGGGCCGAGAGCGGCGTGGGCTCGCCGATGCCGAGCGAATAGAACTCCCAGATGCTGTCGTTCTCGCGATCGGGGTTGTCGAGCTTGTTCACCAGTAGAAAGACCGGCTTGTCGCAGCGCTTGAGCATGCGGGCGACCGACTCGTCCTCCTCGGTGACACCGGTGCGGCCGTCGACCACAAACAGGATGACGGCGGCTTCCTCGGCGGCGGCGAGGGCCTGGTCGCGGATGGACGTTGCAAAGACGTCATCGCTCTTGAGCGGCTCGATGCCGCCCGTGTCGACAATGGTGAATTCACGACCGTTCCAATCGGCCGTGTGGTATGAGCGGTCGCGCGTGACGCCTCGGGACTCGTGGACGATGGCGTCCGAAGTCTGGGCCAGGCGGTTGACGAGCGTGGACTTGCCCACGTTGGGGCGTCCGACGACGGCGACGATAGGTTTCATCTGCTCTCCTTTAATGGGTAGGGTCAGCGGAATTAGTAGAGTCGGCAGGCACAATGCCAAGGATGTGCTCCAGGGTATCGAGTAGCTCATGCGGCATGGTCGACACCACATGAACCTCGGCGCCGCGACTGGTAAGACTTGCGAGTAAATCGTCACGATGATACTCGTCAAGCGTCATGCCGTCAGCGTTGAACATGAGCTTAGGCACAAAGAGCATAACCCCCGAGAGGTCCTGTGGCAGCTGCTCCAAGATGTCGCAGGCGACGATGAGGCCGGTCACGTCCACGTTACCGCCAAAGTAGCGGTTTTTGATGGCCGTGACGGAGCCCGCAAGGCCCTGCGGCGACTCCACAAAACGCGCCACCGTATCGCGCGCGCTGGCGCCCGAGAGGCACAGGAGACGCTGGCTCCGGGCTGCGAGAGCCTCGCGAACACGGGCGAGCCGCCCGGCATCGGCGACGAGCACGTCGTCCGTCTCGTCCAGATAGGAGCGGATCATGCCAATGCCGTCGTAGTACTGCGGGTAGCCGTCGTAGAAATCGGCCTCGGGCGGCTCGATGCCGGCGTCCAGATAGAACTCGTCGCTCATCTGGAAGGTGTGGCGGCCAAAGCGCTCGAAGGCACGGTCCTGGAAGGGCCGGATCATGTCGATGGTCTCGCGCGCCAGCTCGGGCTTGTCGCTGTAGGACCAGCTAAAGCGATTCTGGTGTTTGGTAAATCCAAGGGGCACAATGCCCAGGCTGGTGATTTGCTCGTGCTCCTCGCAAAAGCGCAGGGTCTTCTGCAGCTCCTCGCCGTCGTTCATGCCGGGGCACAGCACGATCTGCGCGTGGATTTCGATGCCGGCGGCCATGATGGCCTCGAGCACGTCCATGCCTCGTTGGGCGTTTCGGCCCATCATGCGGCGGCGGATATCTGGGCTCACGGCATGGACCGACACGTTCATGGGGCTCATGTTGCGCTCGATGACGTTTTGCACGTCCTCGTCGGAGAGGTTCGTGAGCGTGACAAAGTTGCCCTGCAAAAAGCTCAGGCGGTAGTCGTCGTCGCGGATGTAGAGCGTGGAGCGACCGCCCTTGGGCAGCATGGTCATAAAGCAAAACACGCAGGCGTTGACGCAGGTACGCATGCCATCAAAGATGGGGCCATCGAACTCCAGGCCCCAGTCCTCGCCGGGAAAGCGGTCGAGCTCGACGGGGGTGACGGTGCCGTCGCGTGGATCGAATACCTCCAGCTCGACGGTGTCGTCGTCGGCCTCCCAGAGCCACACGATCATGTCGGTGAGCTGCTCGCCGTTGACCGTGAGCACGCGCATGCCCGGCTCGACACCCACATCCCACGCGGGCGATTCGGGACGTACGTTCTTTACGAGCGCGCCCTCACCCGGCTCGGGGTCGCGGCTGCGCCCGTAATCAGCCACCTCGGCGGCGTATGCGGGTACGGTCTGGTCCATGGTTAGCGGCAAAGCTCCTTGATGCGCGTGACGGCGCGTTCGATGTGTTCTTGCGGGGTGGAGGCTCCGGCGGTGATGCCGATGTGGCGAGCGTCGGTAAACCACGCGGCCTGGAGCTCGGAAGCTTCCTCGATGTGATACGTGCGCTCGCAGGCGTCCGCGCAAATCTGTGCCAGGCGGCGGGTGTTGCCCGAGTTCTTGCCGCCCACCACGACCATGCAGTCGCAGCGGTTGGCAAGCGTGGCTGCTGCCTGTTGACGCTCACTCGTGGCGGCGCAGATGGTGTTGATCACACGAAGCTCCTGCACGCGCGGGGTGATAGCGGCCACGACCTCGGCGAGGTTCTGCGCGGTCTGGGTGGTCTGCACGACGAGGCCTACCTTGCCCTTGAGCGACAAGGCATCGGCGTCGGCGGTGCAGCTCACGACCTGCGCGTCATCGCCGGCGTGGCCCAGGATGCCCTCGACTTCGGGGTGGCCCGGCTCGCCCACGACTACCACGCGGTAGCCCTCGCGTACCAGGCGCTCGGCTGCCACATGGACCTTCTTCACGTAGGGGCAGGTGGCGTCGACGACGTTAAGGCCACGCTCGCGAGCGGCATCGATGACCTGCGGCACCACGCCGTGGGCGCGGATGATCACGGTGCCCGATGCGGCATCGTCTAGGGTTTCGGCCAGACCGACGCCCGCCTCGGCAAGCTCGCGCACCACGATGGGGTTATGGATGAGCGGACCCAGGGTGTGGACCTGAGCGTTCTCCTCCGCCTGCGGGGCGGCCGCCAATGCCATATCGAGCGCGCGCTGTACGCCGTAGCAGGTGCCGGCGTGAGCTGCAATCTCGATGGTGGGCGCGCCGTCCTGATCGGGCGCAGCCGCGGCGGTGTTCGTCACGTTCTCGCTCATGGCTAGAACCTGCCCGGATGCTCAGCGCACAGCTCGTCGCGCATCTTATAGACACGGTTCATGGCTTCGGATTCAAACCAGGCCAAGCGCTCAGTGCGTTTAAGCCCGGCCGGCGCGTCAGAAAGCGAGACGGCCTTGCCGGCGCGGATCCAGCACTTCTTGGGACGCATGAGCATTTTGCCCGCAGGCGTGATGTCGGACCAGCCACAAATGGCGAGCGGGTTGACGGGTGCCTTGCCCATCTGAGCGATGAGCGCAAAACCGCCGTGGACCTCGGGTTTGATCTCGCGCGAGCGGATGCGCGTGCCCTCTGGGAAGATCAGGACGTCCTCGCCGCGCTGCAGGGCATGCTGGGCGGCACGCAGGCACTTCATGTCGGCCGTGCCGCGCTCCACGGGAATGCCGCCCACGCGGCTAAAGGCCCAGCGCACAATCTTGCTCTTGGCAAACTCGGATTTAAAGATGGGACGAATGCGGCGGCCCCCAAAGAACAGCGCCGTCTCCACGGCCAAGAGCTCGGCCATCGAGGTGTGGTTGCAGATGACCACGCTGCCGCGGTCGTCCTGGCGCTCAAACAGCAGATCGGCATCCTCGACCTTCCAACGCCACATGAGCTTGGAGAAGGCCCACAGGATGGCCATGACCACGACGACGGTGCCGCGGATGAGCGCCGGGAACTCGGCGTAGGGGGCGTTGTAGTAATCCTCGGGCGTCTGCTTAAACAGGCGCATGGGCTACCTCCTTTGGTTGATGAGGTCCTCGATAATGGTCACGACCTCGTCGATGGTGTGGGCGGTGGAGTCGACGTGCACGGCGTCCTCGGCGGGCACGAGCGGGGCGACCTCGCGGCTGCTGTCGAGCTTGTCGCGCTGCTTAAGGGCGTCGAGGGTCTCGTCGACCTCGGCCTCGAGCTGCGCGGGCGTGAGCGGCTGGGCGTCGTTTTGGTGACGCTGCAGCACGCGGCGGCGGGCGCGCTCACGCGGGTCGGCAGTCAGGAAGATCTTGACCTGGGCGTTGGGGAACACGACGGTTCCGATGTCGCGACCCTCGGCGACGATATCGCGGTCCTCGGCGGCGCGGCGCTGGTGGATGAGCATGGCGGCGCGCACGCCCGGATAGGCCGAGACCTTGGACACGTTGGCGTCGACCTGCGGGGTGCGGATGGCGGTCGAAGCGTCCTGGCCGTCAACGGTCAGGCGCGTGTCCTCTCCGGTGCCGTTGGTAAAGCGGATCTCGATCTGCTCGGCGAGGGCGTCGATTGCCGCCTCGTCGTCCAGGTCGATGCCGCGGTCGAGCGCGGCGAAGGTGACGGCGCGATACATGGCGCCCGTGTCGAGCTTGTTAAAGCCCAGCTGGCGGGCGATCTCCTTGGCGATGGTGGACTTGCCGGAACCGGCGGGGCCGTCGATGGCGACGATCATGCAGTGCTTCCTTTCGGTGGTTGATGTGCTGGTATGGTTCGCGGGCGTTGGGGCGCGGCGGGTTGCCTAGCCCGTATAGCGCTCGCGGTAGGTGTTGCGCTTGGGTGCGGAGCCGTGGCTGCCGTGGTGACGCGTGCGGCTGGCGGGCGTGTCTTGGGGCTTGCCGCCGCGCATGGCGCTGGCATGCTTGGGCGGGATGCCGCCGCCTTTGAGGATCTGCACCTCGCGGTCGGTGAGCTCGCGCCACGAGCCCTTGGCCACGCCCTCGAGCTCAAGGCCGGCAAAGTTGCAGCGATGCAGACGGATTACCGGATGGTGAATCTTGCTCAGCATGCGCTTAACCTGGTTTTTGCGACCCTCGCGGATGATGACCTCGACGGCGGTGGTGCCGGGCTTGACGCCCTGTGGCGCCACGGCCTCGGCCTCGCGTGCGGTGATGACGCGGCAGATTGCCGGCTGGCACAGGCCGTCGTCGAGCTCTATGCCGCGACGCAGCGGCGTGAGATCGCGGTCGGTCAGCTGCCCGTCCACGAGTGCCTGGTAGGTCTTGTAGACGTGCTTGCTGGGGTGCAACAAGTCCTGCGACAGGTCGCCGTCGGTGGTAAAGAGCAAAAGGCCCGTGGTGTCGCGGTCCAGGCGGCCCACCGGGAAGAGCCCCGGAAAGCGGTCGCGCGGTACCAGGTCGGCCACGCAAGGGCGCTCCTGCGGGTCGCTCATGGTGGTGAGGTAGCCGGTCGGCTTGTAGAGCATCAGGTACACGGCGCCCTGGTTGAGCTTGACGGGCATGCCGTCGACCTCGATATGGTCGCGGTCGACGTCGACCTTGGTGCCCAGTTCGGTCGCGACCTCGCCGTTGACGGTCACGCGGCCGGCGGTCATCAGGTCCTCCGAGCCACGGCGGCTCGCCACGCCCGCGCGCGCCAAAAAGCGCTGCAGGCGCATGGTGTGCGGATAGACGGGCTGGGCGTCGGTTGCGGGTGCTGCGTTGCTTATGGCGCGCGTCTCCCCCACTTCGTTAGTCTTCGTCATGCATATCCTCCGAGGTATCACCGGCTGCCAGAAGCTCCTCGACATCGGTGTCCTCAACATCGGTATCGAGCAGTTCGCGCTCTTCGTCTAGGTCCTCGGCCTGCTCCTCGAGCGTGGACTGAATACTGCGGCCGCTCAGGCGCTCGCGGATAAACTGGCGCGACTGCTCGTCGGGGGCAAACTGCTCCAGGTCGGGCAGGTCGCGGGTGGAGCGCAGACCGAACTTTTCCAAGAAGGCGTTGGTCGTGCCGTAGATGATGGCCTGACCGCGCTGGGGGTCGCGGCCGAGCTCACGCACCAGGCCCTTGTCGACGAGCGACGCGATGACGCCGTCGGAATTGACGCCGCGGATGCCCTTGACCACCTCGCGCGTCACGGGCTGGTGGTATGCGATGACGGCCAGGGTTTCGAGCGCCGCTTGCGACAGCTTTTGCGTGTCCCAGCTCAACACATAGGCCTCGACTACGTCGTGGTAGGCGGGGTGCGTAAACAGGCGCCAACCGCCGGCGACCTCGCGCAGCTGAAAGCCGCGGTTGGCCTCCTCATACTCTACCTTGAGCTCGGCCAACAGCGACACGCATTCGCCGGGGGCGATATCCAGCGCGCCTGCCAGCGCGGGCGCGCTCACGGGGTCGCTCGAGACCAGCAGCAGCGCCTCGAGAGCGCCTTTGAGGCTGTTTGCCTCTAGCGTGGAAAGGGTTGACATGGTTGCCGCTCCTATTCGGTGAGCTCGGGGCCCTCGCCGGGCACGTATGCCTCGGCTCCCTCGACTCGGTTGATTTGAATGGTTCCAAAGATTTCATCCTGACTCAGCGTAAGCGAGCCGCGCTTGGCGAGCTCGAGCATGGCCAGGAAGGTGACAACGAGCTGCTCGGTGGTGGCGTCGCCGTCCAACAACTCGCGGAAGGTGCAGGTTTGGTGCGCCATCGTAAAGCGGTCGACTGAGGCCACCGTCAGGTCGAGCGGCACGCGATGCGGCGCCACATGCTCGGCCTCCAGCAGGAAGGTCTGGCGCTTGCCGTCCAGGTCGGCGCAGATGACGGCGAGACCGCGCAGCGTGATGCCGGCAAGGTAGTCGGGCATAAGGCCTAGGAACTCGGGGTCGGGGCCGGCCACGCGCGGATGCATGCGGCTTTCGGCCTGCATCCGCGCACCGAGGGCCGCAGCCGCGCCTTTAAACTGCTTGTAGGCAATCAGGCGCTGGATCAGGACCTCACGCAGCGCGTCGCCGTCAAGCGTGCTGAGCTCCTCGAGGTCTTCGTCGAACTCGTCATCGTCGTCATCGGCTTTGCGCGGGGCCTCCTGCGGCACCAGAGAGGCAGCCTTGATGTCCAAAAGGGTTGCCGCGACCAGCAAAAAGTCGCTCGCCACGTCCAGGTCCAGCGCCTCGATGCGCTCGGCCTCGGCAAGGTACTGCTCGGCCACCTCGCTGACTGAGATGGCGCCGATATCTACTTTTTGGCGGGTTACCAGCTGCAGCAGCAGGTCGAACGGTCCGCTGTAGACCTGCGTCGACACGCGATACGACATCTTCGACCTCCTTTGACGGCGCCTTCGCGGCGCGGTTTGGGTGCATGTTACGACCGTTTTGCACGGTCGACCTGTAAGTTTACCTTAGATGCCGGCGATTGCGAAGTTGAGCAGCCACTCGGCTAGCGGATACACGGTAACGTCGAAATAGCGGCCGACCACGTCGATGCCGGTCCACATGGGCAGCAGGTACAGCACAATGATGAGGATAGGCATGGCGTATTGCTGCAGACGATAGTAGTTGGCGAGTGCCTTGCCCTTGAGGAACGGCACGATAATCGACGATCCGTCGAGCGGCGGAATCGGGATGAGGTTGAAGAACGCGAGTGACAGGTTGACTACGATGAACGTGGCGCCGAAGTTCATGATCTGTGATGCCACGGCAAAGGACATGCTGGTGTAGAGGTTGCCGTACGTTGCGTGCATGAGGGCGGCCGCGAGGCACGCGAGGGCGATGTTCGACGCAGGGCCGGCCACGCTCACCAGGACCTCGTCGCGCTTGGGGTGCTTGAGGTTGTTGAGGTAGACGGGCACGGGCTTGGCGAAGGCGAACACCGGGCCGCCGGCGGCAAGCATGAGCAGCGGCAAGATGATGGTACCAAACGGGTCGATATGGTTGAGCGGGTTGAGCGACACGCGACCGCGCGAACGCGCCGTCTTGTCGCCGAGTGCCCAGGCCGCGGCGGCGTGAGCACTCTCGTGGATGACGATGCCCACGATGACGGCGACGGCGCTGGCGAGCAGGTTCATGAGGTAGCTGCTGGACATGGCTATCCCCTAGCGGACTCGGCGCGAGGCGCGCGTGAGCAGGTAATCGGCTACAAATAGAATCACAGCGACGATAGCGTAATCCAGGCGGAACACGCCGCCAAAGGGCGAGGTGATGACGCCGTAGCCGGCGATGGCGCTTGGCAGCGCGCGCGAAAGCTCAACGACAAAGCCAACGATCTGCAGCTTGGCGGTGAGGCCGCTAAAGCACAGCAGCACGGTCATCGCACTCATGAAGATGCCGCAGATGCGACAGGCGATGGCGATGATGCTCATCGCCACGGCAGCGGCCTTACGAGAGTTCACGCGCGGTCTCCTCTTCGATCTGGGTGGAAAGTTCCAGCCATTCGTCCTCCAGCTTGGGTAGCTCTTGCTTAAGGCCGTTATATTCTCCCAGCGCGGCATTGAACTTGACCTGATCGGCATAAAGCTCTTCGCTTGCCATCAATTCCATAAGCTCGTCATAGCGGGCGCGCTTTTTGTCGAGCTCCGCCTCGATCTTCTTGAGCTGGTTGCGCACGCCCTTGAGCTTTTTGTTGAGCGCAGCGCGGGCCTGGGCCTCGGCGCGCTTTTGCTCCTTGGTCTTTTTGCCTTCGGCAGGCTTGGAAGCGGTGGCGGGGGCGTCGGGCTGGGCCGCGGTGACCTTAGCGGACTTGGTCGCGGCCGATGCACCCTCCCCTGCCGCCTCGGCGGCGGCGCGGGCCGCGAGGTCCTCGCGCTTGTAGAGGTAGTAGTCGTAGTCGCCGTCGTAGACCGTGACCTTGCCATCGCGGATGTCAATGATGCGGTTGGCCACAGCGCGTACCAGGTGCTCGTCGTGGCTGATCAGCACGATGGTGCCGGGGAAGTTCTGCAGGGCGTTCTCGAGCATGTCCACCGAGTCGATGTCCAGGTGGTTGGTGGGCTCGTCCAGGCACAGGAGTGCCTCGGGGGCCACAAGCATCTTGGCCAGTGCCAGACGCGCCTTTTCGCCGCCGGAGAGGACGCGGACCTGCTTCTCGATGGAATCGTTGTCGCTAAACAGGAAGGCGCCCAGCAGGCTGCGCTGCTGCGGCACGGTCCATTTGGGCGTGACGGTGTCGATCTCTTGCAGGACGGTATTGGACTCGGCCATGCCCTCGAGTGCGTGCTGGGCGTAGTAGGCCACGCCCACGTTGGTGCCCAGATCACGCGTGCCGGTAGTTGGCGGCTCCAGACCGGCGAGGATCTTCATGAGGGTAGACTTGCCGGCGCCGTTGGGGCCGACGAGCGCCACATGCTCGCCGCGGTAGAGCTTGAGGTCGATGTCGCTGTAGATGTGCTTTTTGCCGTAGGACTTGGAGACGCCCTCCAGGCCCACGACCATGTCGCCGGAGCGCGGCGGATCGGGGAACTTAAAGTCGATGTGCTTGTGGCCCTCGGGCAGGATGACAAGCTCCTTTTTGATCTGCTCGATCTTGCGGATTCGCTCCTGAGCCTGGGCAGCCTTGGTGGGCTTGTAGCGGAACTTGTCGACGAAGACCTGCATGTGGGCGATGTCGCGCTCCTGGGCGGCACGCTTGGCGCGCATCTGCTCCAGGTTGTCTTCGCGCTGCTTGAGGTAGCTGCTGTAGTTGCCGGTGTAGGTGGTCACGCGACGGTTTTCGAGTGCGGCGACGTGGTCGACGCAGGCGTCCATGAAGGCGCGGTCGTGGCTGACGATGAGGACGGCGCCGTCGTAGTTGGCGATAAAGCCGCGCAGCCACTGGACGCTCTCGAGGTCCAGGTGGTTGGTGGGCTCGTCTAGAAGCAGCAGGTCGGGGTGGCGCAGGAAGAGCTTTGCCAGCGCGATACGCATCTGCCAGCCGCCCGAGAACTCGGAGCACGGGCGCTCAAAGTCGGTGACCTTAAAGCCCAGGCCGGACAGGATTTTGCGGGCGTTGCTCTCGAGCTCGTAGCCGCCCAGGTGCTCAAAGCGGTCCTGGACCTGGCCATACTCGTTAAGGAGTGCGTCGACGTCCTTTCCCTGTTCGGAGAGCTCGGTGATCTGGGCCTGTAGCTCGTTGGCGCGCTCGCCCATGCGGCGGATTTCCTTGGCGGCGGCCATGACCTCGGCAAGGATGGTGGTGTCTTTGTGCTCAAGGTTGGTTTCCTGCTCGAGGTAGCCCACCTGGCAGTCCTTGGCGTACTGGACCTGGCCGGCGTCGGGGCTGTCGATGCCCATGATGATCTTGAGCATGGTGGTTTTGCCGGCGCCGTTGGGGCCCACGAGCGCGAAGCGCTCGCCGGGGTTGATCTGGAA
>NZ_QRMC01000006.1:0-5919 GCF_003472525.1 Collinsella sp. AM10-26 | reverse complement strand
TATTAGCTTGCCAGGCAAGCGTCGACTAAACGTGCAGCGTGCGCGGGCCCTCCCGACGGGAAACGAAAAAGCCCGGTTTAAAACCGGGCTCGAACAAACACGCCTATTGACAATGGCTTTCTCATATTAAAAGGCCCCAACTTGCGTTGGAGCCTCATTCAATGCTCGGGTGGAGACGAGGGGGATCGAACCCCTGACCTCTTGACTGCCAGTCAAGCGCTCTCCCAGCTGAGCTACGCCCCCGTGCGAAGAAGTACTATACGGGAACTCGGACCACGATGCAAGGACAATTTTGGAAAATTTCGCAGTCGCGGCGCGTTCCGCCATCCGCCCAACGGCCGTCTTGCCGGCGCCAGGCCCATTGCCGGGGCCAATCGCGCTCCCGCCGACCCGGCGATTTCAAAACCATGCCGGTTTACGGGGCCAGGCCGGGAACCCCCGAGCATGCCGCAATCGGTAAAATCAAAACCGCAGGTAGACGACTTGTGCATTCCGTGAAATGCAGGGCATGGACGGCCGGTCCGGGTCCAGCCCCGTAATCCGGCATAGTTTTGAGATGACATTAATTCACTAACAGGCAAACTAGGTAGTTCTAGCGCCTTGTCGCCGGCTAATTTCCGATTTCCAACCAGTTGCACAAAACATTTGCTCGCAGTCTCGTCTCGGCGCACTTCATTGCCTCAGTTTTGGCTTTATAGCGAATCCCTAAACGGTCGCAGACACTTCTGACGATGGTGTCTAGCTGCTTTGAATCGTTGAGCATATCGTGAGTCACCAGGAATACATCGAATCCCATGCTCTGCAACGCAGTCATGCGTTCCGCATCGTGGTCAAGTATTGCACCTGAGCCATGAATGACTTCACCTTGGATTTCGATAATTGCCCCTTTCATAAGAATCGGATTTACGATCACGATGTCGCCATAGCAAACCTTTTGACCTGCGATGCTTTGGGCTTCCTCGGATAGAGGGGTTAAATCGTTGAGGTATACGTATCTGAATCCTGAACCACCTAGACGTCGAGAACGACTTAGAAGCAGGACCCCCGCGACCTCGAGTGGAGATGCAGCAATGCCGATAACCTGCTGAGCGGCATCATAAAACTGCTTTCCCCACATTTGACTTTTGACCTTTTCGGCGAATCGATGCAAGTCGCTCAGTTCGATGAGTGGCTTTCTCATCCAAAGCGAAGTACCTTTGAGTTTCGTAACCTCTCTTCCATCCTCGCGATTGTTCGTTTGGCCTTCATTTGCTGGGACCTTTACGGTTGTGCGGGCATAAACTCGTTTCCAAGGAATCTCGTCTTCGCCTTCTCCAAGTTCGAACAGATCCTGCGTGCTGGAATTGCGATTCTCCTTTAACGCGATTTTCAACTGCATTTCGACAGCGGGGGTCGGCTCGAAAACAGAAAACCAGCCGCAAAGTTCGTACATAGCCAGTACGAGATCTATTTGGGACACAAATCGTGTCATAGTAAATAACGTGTTAAGCGGATTGGTGACGCTAAAGCCTAAATGAGTGTCGGTTGTTGTGCCGGTATCCGAAGCCCCTTCCCAGCGAATAGTGGAGCGCAATCCTGAGTGGTGATTACAACAACCTGGCGAAGCAACGGCGATAATCGGGGTCTTGAGGACATCGGTTACGAAAGGGGCTTGGGATAGGGCCCGCCAGCCGTCATCGGAGCTGGGTAGGCGCGGGTAGAGGTCATGCACCTGCGGTGGGCAGCGCCAGTAGCGGAATGCGGTGTTTGCGCAGACGATTTCGTCCATGTGGCCTCCCCTGGTTTCGACCGTAGGCCGTGCGGATTGCGGGCATGGCCGATTATCTACCGGGGCATCATGCGGGTAAGTACGGGAAGCAAACCAAATGCTGACAAAAGCATGCCGAGTTCCGCCGAAAAACCGTCGTGTGATAGAAAACCGCTGGAAGGAGCTTTGGGCATGTGGTCCCTGTCTCCACATTTGCGCGCGGATCACATGGGGAATTCAATGAAAATACGCATGCGTTTTATACAAAACATGCAATGGCGTCAGCAAAAAGGGTGCGAAAAAAATGACGCCTTATACGACTACGATTCGTTTTGGAATCACCCTTGGTGTCAAAAAGAAAAAGGCCAGAGGCTTAACACCTCTGACCTGTACTTTAGATGGTGGGCGATACAAGATTCGAACTTGTGACCCCATCCGTGTGAAGGATATGCTCTACCCCTGAGCCAATCGCCCGTCGCCTTTCGGCAAAAGAGATACTAACATAGCCGTGCGTGGTTTACCAAGAACTTTTTGCTTCCGATTTTAAATTCGCGGGCGCAAACCGCGCCACAGCAATCAGGGCAGCCGACAAACCCCCAGCTAAACCACCCTTTATCGCTTGATCCACGAGGTCTCTGGGCGGCAGATAAGTCGTGCGTTGTTGTAGGCCATGTCGAGCGTGAGGCAGGTGCGCGCTGCGTAGAAACCGTCCTCGCGTTGGATGGTCAGCGCCAGCTCGGGCTTGTCGCCAGTTAGGCACAGCGGTAGAAGCAGCTGAATTCGGCCGCCGTAGAACTGCGGCACCGCGAGCGTGTAGTTGGCGGCGGCGCGGCGGGCGGCCTCGACGACGGCTCCCTCAAAGGCACGGCGCAGCAGCAGCGAGTTGCCCTCCCCCATCAGGCTGGCGGGAATGCGCGTAAGGTTTTCCTCGTCGCCCAGAATGTGGTCGATGTTGGAGCGGATGGGAAGGCGGTAGTCAAAGACCAGCTCGGAGGGGTCCTCGGCAAAGCGCACGCGGCACGGCAGGTACTCAAACGAGACCAGCATGGGGTCGCTCTCCTTAAAGAAGCCCTTCAAAAACCAGTGCTGGCGCGCGTCGGGCTTGGTGTTGGGCTCAAACAGGCCGTAGATGGTCTCGTAGCGGCGCGTGTACAGGCCGGTGTTGAACAGGCATCGGTCGTCGTCGAACACCAGCGGCAGGTTGGACGGCACGGTCTGGTCCACGTCGCGCTCGGTCAAAAATACCGCGCGGCTAAACGAAAACGACAGGTAGTTCTTGAGAATGCGGTTGCAGGGACCCCAGTCCTCGGGATCGGCGAGGTCGGCCAAGCGCTCGTAACAGGGCTCGGGGCAAAACGCAAAGTCGTATACATTGCTGCACAGGGTGTTGGGGATCTCCATGTGGCTTCCAATCAAGATAATGACAGGCGTGTGGATGCTTTGATTCTATACGTGCGAAGCATCGTCGGAGATCACGATGCAATGGCACCTCAGCTCGTTGGCTAGATCGTCGAGCGTGCGGCGTCTAGCAACGAGGTCCTGGATCCAGGCGTAGTACTGGTTGTCTTTGGGTTCCGGGCTGTCGGACAGCACGACCGGAGTGCCGGCGAACCTTAGGACGGACAACGCAAAGACAAGGCTGGTTCGTTTGTTGCCGTCCTCGAAGATGTGGTCCTTGACCATGTGCTCGGCCACGTAGGCAACCTGGTCAAAGATGTCCGTGAAACGATCGGCTGGCGATTGGCCGAATATCGTGCAGAACGCGCCCGCAAGCACGGACTCGATGCGTCCGAGCTCGAGCGTAGCCCTGTCGCCCGCGGCATCGGTTTTATAGCAGCGTCCGATTGTTAGCAGCTTACTGTGAAGGCGCATGACGGCGCCGGCCATGGCTTCGAGCGATCCGGCATCATCGAGCACAAGCGGCGCAACAGGAATCGCCCGCCCGTCGACATCGGCAATCATGAGTTTTCCAAAAGACTGAGCGCGTTGGGCATGGACGCTTTGGTTGCCTCAACTGCATGGTCGATTGACATAATGCCGTCAAGTGAAATAGCCGAAGCGGAATCTGCCTCGTGCGCAACTGAAGGATCTTCCTGGCCAGCACAATCAGCACCGTCATCAACTTGAACGTAGTTCCAAGGCATGTCCGCCTCCTTTAAATAGATACGCCTCGCGGACGTCGTGGCGAGGTAACACGCGAGAGCCGACAGCGGATATGTCGACAAGCGTAATCATGGCTCAATTGCGGTTTAGCAATAGAATGTCAGGGAATCATCACCAAAGGTTTCGCGCCACTTGTCACAAATGTACCGATGGTTCATGGTGATTAGTTTTGAAAGATCCCTGAGATCCTTAGCCGGAATCTTGCTCTCGTTGTTCGCAACTGTGCATCCGCCATTTTTAGTGAGCCAAAACTTAGTCGAATTAGCTGCCGCCCTCTTTACCCCTACATGGATGTGAACGGGTTCTCCGTTTTCCGCAATCCAAAAGAACAGAACATACTGTCCAAAAACAAGAATTCGAGGCATTATGCCACCGCCGGTCCAGCTTTTTGCCGTTCTGCAAGCTCGAAGATAAACGGAGCGTTTGATCTAACGAACTCGGTCAAAAAATCCAGATCGTCAGTAGAAAATCCTTCGACGTTAAACCATTTGACCGCAGGTAGAAAGCATTCTGCATGGTCAAAACCAAAATCAACCGGGCGCTCGACGGCTACGCGAACGGTCCCATCGTCTCGTGTTTCTGAGTAGGCAAACTGAGTGCCGTCATCTAGCTGAACATAGCTCCAAAGCATTGCTGCCTCCTTAGTGTTTATATCCAAGTATAAACAGCCGCTTAGATGCAACGTGATGCGAATTGAATTATTCCCATAAGACCTGAACTGCTGATTATTTGATTTGTTGAGTTTTGAGCTATCTCACACTTCAGTGTCTTTTTGGCATGAAAAACTGTCATTGTGCGATGGTCGGGCTTTATGTCAAGGATCGTACTCAGATTCAAGTGCTTGCCTGCTACTCAGATTCAAGCGCCCGCATGCTTAACTACTTGCAGGCGCTTGAATCCTATAGATTACCCAAATGCTGCTCAACAGCCTCCATGCCAACCTCCGCATATTTTAGGAGGCCTTGTATATCGTTGTAGTTCTTGGGCAATCGATCTTTTTCAATACCAGTAATTTTGGCAAATAATTCGATTGTCAGATCGAGTGCGAAGTCGATTAGTTTTTGAATTTCGCCGTAAGTTAAAGGAAGTCGCCTAACAAGCTCATCATATTTCAGTGCTTCCATGTCGCTATGGGCGAAAACCTTATTTCGCTGATCGCGAAGCATGTCACTTAGTTTACGGAGACTGTTGAGTCGTTTTTTCCATAAATTGGAAAGGTCATGAGTGGTTATACACACAGTAACCATTCTGTAATGGTTTCCGAACAGTTTTTCATATGAGCGTTGAGACTCAACTTCCTTGGGGTAAAAACGCTCCTCGTCCTCTGCCAATGGGTGAACGATTGGATTAAGCCTGTCAAAGTTTGGTCGATCACCGAATATAGAGATTGCAAGTGCGTCGATTTCAGCAGAATGAGACTTGACGTCTTCTATCAAGTTCCTAATACTGACTTCGCTTTTGGCATCAAATAACCGTGCGCAATTCATGAAACATGATTCGGTTAATGCAAGTTGTGTAAAGCTGAAGAAGCAGCCAGCGCAAATTACTTCATTCTCATAGTCAGAAGATGCTTTAGACAGTTCGCGAAGGATTGCTAGTTCCGTATTGGCATAAAATGCCTCGTTGTACAGATAGCTGCAACGCTCGAACAGCTCAAGAAGGCCGGCGTCTAATTCTTTCTTGGCAGCGTCAACTGTATGGTCCAATTCGTGGTTCATGTTAGAAAAATCCTGAGCAATTGTCGTAATAAACTATTCTACTAATGTGTCGTTAAGAATATAGCCTTCTACATAGCCTATCGAAATGGGTGCTTTAGCAGCGATATGCGGCGACCAGGAGCATTGTTCCCAGCACGAACAGCAATGTGGACACGGCTATCCAATGGCTGTCGCCGGTCTTTGGGAGTGCCGCAGTTGTTGCGGTGGCAGCCTTGGGTTTGGGGACTTTGGCGACCGCGGTCTTGGTTACTGTCGTTGTTGTCTTGGTTGTCGCGGCCGCGGGTTTCAGCG